>NZ_BMQM01000009.1 GCF_014648115.1 Deinococcus seoulensis | reverse complement strand
AGAGGGGCGGTCAGAGGGATCTGTTTGATGCCGCAATTATAATCTATTTAATCGGAGTCCGTATAATACCGACTCCGATTGAATGGCTTATAAAGCCGCTGGGTCCGAGCGGATGCGAGTGGGAGAGAAGCGGGTTCCGATCCGCGAGCGAAACAGACGGAATCCGCTTCGACGCCACTCCCGTCAGCCCGGAAGCACAAGAAGGGAGGCGCGGCCGCAGTGGCCGCGCCTCCCTTCAAACGGTCAGGCCGTTTCTTAGAGGTTGCCCTTGAGGGTGCTGGCGACCTTGAAGGCCACTTTCTTGCCGGCGGGAATCTGGATCTTCTCGCTGGTGCCGGGCTTGACGCCGGTGCGGGCGGCGGTGGCCTTGACGCTCAGGGTGCCCAGGCCGGGCAGGCCGACGCTCTGGCCGCCCTTGATGGCGCCCACGATGACGTCCAGCATGGCGCTGACGGCTTCCTCGCTCTGCTTCTTGGTCAGGCCGGTCTTGTCGGCGACCATCTCGACGAGCTGGGTCTTGGCGACCTTGGTGCTCTCGGCCTTGGGGGCGGCCTTGGCGGCGGGAGCGGCCTTGGCAGCGGGCTTCTTGGCGGGGGCTTTAGCAGACTTTTTCGTCATGGTGAGCAGCATGACATACCGCCGCGCCCTTGGGAAGGGGGGGGAGGGGGCAGGAATGCCCGCCAGCACGCCCTTCCCGCCGACACAAACCGGAAAAGCGCGTGTGGCACGCACCTTTGCCTGATTCGGTAATTCGTGCGTGTGGCACGTCAGAACCGCTTGATGAAGGTCCGCTCCGGCTGCGGGGCGGGTCCGTGAGAAAACCGGCGGGTCAGGAACGGCGTGCGCGGACTGCTCCTTTCTTGCTGCGGCGGGCAGGAAAGGAGTGGGGGTGTAGACAGGTTCGCGCGGCGCGAACAGGCCCGGGGCGCGGGAATCCCACCCGGCCGGGCGGTCAGTTGGGCGGTCCGTTGCCGGGGCGGGTGACCCGGCGCGCAGACAGCGTGCCCACGGCAGGAAAACTGCGCTACACTCGGTTCATCCACAACCTGTTTCTGGCGGTCCAGGGGCGCTCGCTGGGCCTCGGCAGACCGCCATCACTTTCACGGAGGTACCTATGACGACCGCTTCTGCCCCGACCCGCTACTGGCCCGCCGGTAAGCCCCGTTCCCTGACGCTGCCCGCCACGGGCCTGATGCACAGCCTGCACGTGACGGCTGAACGCTACCCCGACAAGGTCGCCCTGTGGCACTACGGGCACGAGATCACGTACCGCGAGTTGCGCGAACAGGCCGAGCGGCTGGCCGGGCACCTCGCCTCGCAGGGTGTCGGTCAGGGCGACCGGGTGGCCGTGTGGATGCAGAACAGCCCCGCGTGGGTGATCAGCGCCTTCGCCGCGTGGCACCTGGGCGCGGTGGTGGTGCCGCTGGCGCCCATGTTGCAGGCGCGCGAGTTCGGGTTCTTCCTTCAGGACGCCGGGATTCGCGTGGGCGTGGTCGGCGCGGAACTGTACGAGCGGGCCAGGCAGGGCGGGCTGGCGCACGCGGTCGTGGCGAACGTCATGCGCGGCACGGACCCCGCGTGCGGCGTACCCATCCCCGACGGTCTGGACGTGGACGCCGAGTTGCAGGGCGACGACGTGACCCTGGAAACCGCGCTGAACGCCGAGCCCGTCCCGATGGCGAACGTGACGGCGGCGGACCTGTGCATCATGCCGTACACGTCCGGCACGACCGGGCTGCCCAAGGGCTGCATGCACACGCACAGCAGCGTGCAGGCCAACGTGTTCGGCGCGGGCGTGTGGGTGGACAGCACCGTCGAGGACGTGTTCCTGGCGGCGCTGCCGTTCTTCCACGTGACGGGTTTCATCAATTCGCTGATGGGCGGCGTGACCAGTGGCGCGCGCGTGGTGATCATGTCCCGCTGGGACCGCGACGCGGCCCGCACCCTGATCCGCGAGCAGGGCGTGACGCTCTGGACGAACACGCCCACCATGATCATCGACCTGATGGCCTCCCCGAACTTCGATGCGGCGGACCTGGGGTCGCTGCGCAGTGTCACGGGCGGCGGGGCCAGCCTGCCGGCGTCGGTCGGGCAGCGCCTGCTGGACCTGACGGGCATCATGTTCCTCGAAGGGTACGGTCTGTCCGAGACGATGGCGCAGTCTCACAGCAACCCCAAGGGCCGCCAGAAACTCCAGTGCCTGGGCATTCCGCTGTTCAACGTGGATTCCCGCATCGTGGACATCGAGACCGGGAAGGAACTCCCGGCCGGGCAGACGGGTGAGATCGTGATCCGGGGACCGCAGGTCATGCAGGGGTACTGGAACCGTCCCGACGCGACCGCCGAGGCGTTCATGGACATCGGCGGGCAGCAGTTCTTCCGGACGGGCGACCTGGGGTACATGGACGACGAGGGGTACTTCTTCTTCGCGGACCGCCTCAAGCGCATGGTGAACGTGTCCGGCATGAAGGTCTGGCCGGCCGAGGTGGAGAACCTGCTGCACGGCCACCCCGCCATTCAGGAGGCCTGCGTGATCAGCGTGCCGGACGAACGCAGCGGCGAACGCGCCCGCGCGCTGGTCGTGCTGCGCCCCGGCATGACCGCCACCCCGGCCGAACTGGAAGCCTGGGCGCGCGAGCAGATGGCGACGTACAAGGTGCCGCGCGACTGGCAGTTCGTGGACAGCCTGCCGCGCAGCCCCACCGGGAAGGTCGCGTGGCGGCCCCTTCAGGAGGCGGCGCGGGCCGCCATGCAGGGCAGCTGACCCCCGGCGGAACGCTGGCCAGAAGGCGGGCAGTGAAGGCCCAGGCACCCGCCCTGAACCTTCACTGCCCGCCTCCCTCCTGAACCGATCCCACGGGCGGCCCTGCGTGTGGTCTGCTGGGGCGTGGCTCACTTCGATCTTCCGCCCGAACAGCTTCAGTCCTACCGCGCCGCCGCGCCCGCCCCGGCGGATTTCGATGCGTTCTGGGCGCAGACGCTGGCCGAGGCCCGCCGCTTCGACCTGAACGCCACGTTCACGCCGGTCCGGACGCCGTTCGTGACGGTGGACGTGTTCGACGTGACCTTCGCCGGGTGGGCCGGGCAGCCCGTGAAAGGCTGGCTGACGCTGCCGCGCGCCCGCACGGGCCGCCTGCCGTGCGTGACCGAGTTCGTCGGGTACGGCGGCGGGCGCGGACTGGCGGGCGATCACCTGGGGTACGCCAGCATGGGGTACGCGCACCTGCTGATGGACACGCGCGGGCAGGGCAGCGGGTGGCGGCAGGGAGACACGCCGGACGACGCGCCGGGCGCGGGGCCGCAGGTGCCGGGCTTCATGACGCGCGGCATTCAGAGCCGCGAGACGTACTACTACCGCCGGGTGTTCACGGACGCCGTGCGGGCGGTCGAGGCGGCCCGCGCGCACCCGGCAGTGGACGGCGCGCGCGTGGCGGTCGCCGGGGTCAGTCAGGGCGGCGGGGTGGCGCTGGCGGCGGCGGGTCTGTGTGACGTGCAATTGTGCCTGCCGGACGTGCCGTTCCTGTGTCATTTCGACCGGGCGGCGCGGCTGGTGGACAGCTTCCCGTACGCGGAGATCACGGCGTACCTGAAAACGCACCGGGGCCGCGCGGCGGACGTGTTCGGGGTGCTGGCGTACTTCGACGGCGTGCACTTCGCGGCGCGTGCGCAGGCGGCGGCGCTGTTCTCGGTGGGTCTGATGGACGAGGTCTGCCCGCCCAGCACGGTGTACGCGGCCTTCAACGCCTACGCCGGGCCGCGCGAGATGCGGGTGTACGAGTTCAACCGGCACGAGGGCGGCGAGAACGTGCAGGCGCTGGAACGCGCGGCGTTCCTGGCCCGCCACTGGCCCTCCTGACCGGAGGCGGGCCTGGGCGGTGTTGCCCAAGCCTTCATGCGGGCGGCGGCGGTCGTCGGCGGGACCACGCGGGCGGGCATACTGGGGTTCAGATGCAGAAGGTCACGGCACAGCGCGGCGCGGCACAGGCGGCAATGGATCGGGTGGGAGGCGCGTGATCACGCCCGGGTGCCTGCGGGGGCTGCCGCTGTTCGCGGAGCTGGACGACACGCTGCTGCACGCGGCGGCGCTGGACGCGGCCGACGTGCACCTGAACGAGGGCGAGTACCTGATCCGCGAGGGGGACTCGGTCGCGTTCTTCGTGCTGCTGGAGGGCGAACTGGCCGTCACGAAGGAGGTGGGAGGCGAGCCGCAGGCGGTGGACACCTACCGGCCCGGCGATTCGTTCGGGGAGTTGCCGCTGCTGCTGGGCACGCCCGCCACGGTGGACCTGATGGCCCGGACGCCCGCGCGGGTCATGCGGGTGGAAGGCCCGGACTTCATGGCGCTGCTGGGCCGTTCGGAGTCGCTGGCGGCGACCGTCATGGCGAACATGAAACGCCGGGTGGGGAACCTGCAACGCGTGACGCTGGAGGCCCCGCAGGCGGTCACGTTGCTGGTCGGGTCGGCGGACGACCTCAGCTGTTTCGGACTGCGGGATTTCCTGTCGCGCAACCAGGTGGTGTTCCGCTGGCTGGACCCGGGTGCGCCCGCACTGGCCTGCGACATTCCGGCCGGGATCGAGGACGGGCCGCTCCCGGCGGTCATCCTGCCGGGCGGCGAGGTGCTGCGCCGGCCGGACGTGCGCGAGGTGGCGCGCCGCGTGGGGTTGCAGGTGGAACCCACCCTGGACCGGTACGACGTGGTGATCCTGGGCGGCGGTCCGGCCGGGCTGGCGGCGGCGGTGTACGGAGCGTCGGAGGGTCTGTGTACGCTGCTGGTCGAGCGGCAGGCGCCGGGCGGGCAGGCGGGCACCAGCAGCCGCATCGAGAATTACCTGGGCTTCCCGACGGGCCTGTCGGGCGGCGAGCTGAGCGCGCGGGCGCTGCGGCAGGCGCGGCGGTTCGGGGCGGAGGTCGTGACGCGTGAGGCGACGGCGCTGGAAACCAGTCCGGACGGTGGGCACACGGTCGTGCTGGACGGCGACCTGCGGGTCCGGGCGCGCAGCGTGGTGATCACCACGGGCGTCGAGTGGCGCGCGCTGCCCCTGCCGGACGCGGCGCGGTTCGTGGGGCGCGGCGTGTGGTACGGCGCGGCCCGCACCGAGGCGCCGGGTACGCGCGGCAAGGACGTGTACCTGATCGGCGGGGGGAACTCGGCCGGGCAGGCGGCGCTGTTCTTCTCGAACTACGCGCGGCGGGTCTCGGTGCTGATCCGCGCGGACCGCGTGGAGAAGGGCATGTCGCAGTACCTGATCGATCAGCTGCGCGCCAAACCGAACGTGCGCATCTGCGAGTGCTGCGAGGTCACGGCCCTGCGCGGAGACTCGCACCTGCGCGGCCTGACCGTGCATCACAGCGACACCGGGCAGGACGAGGCGGTCGAGACGGACTCGCTGTTCGTGCTGATCGGCGCGGACGCCCGCACCGACTGGCTGGACGGCGTGGTGCTGCGCGACGAGCGCGGGTACGTCTGCTCGGGCCTGGACCTCGCGCCGCAGGGGGCGTGGCCGCTGGACCGCGATCCGTTCCCGCTGGAGACCAGCGTGCCGGGCGTGTTCGTCGCCGGGGACGTGCGGCGCGGATCGGTCAAACGCGTGGCCAGCAGCGTCGGCGAGGGCAGCATGAGTATCGCGCTGGTGCATCAGTTCCTGGCGTTGCAGGACGCGGCCGGTCAGGGGCCAGCCGCGTCACCGCCCACCACTCCCGCCAGTTCAGACCGGCCGAACCCGTCAGACTGACCTCCGGCCGCACCTTCTCTCGTCCACGGTCACGTCACGGCTGATCCCGCTCCCACATCTCAACGCTTCTCAGCACTGCTCTTCTCAGCGTTCCCCCATGAGGTTAACCATGATCTACGATCCGAATCCGCAGCGGTACGAGTCCCTTCCCTACCGGCGCGCGGGCCGCAGCGGGCTGCTGCTTCCGGCCGTGTCGCTGGGCCTGTGGCATAACTTCGGCGGCGTGGACCGCTTCGAGAACGCCCGCGCGATGGTCCGCACGGCCTTCGACGCCGGAATCACGCACTTCGACCTGGCGAACAATTACGGCCCACCGCCCGGCAGCGCCGAGGAGACCTTCGGGCGGCTGCTGCGCGGCGACCTCGCGCCGTTCCGGGACGAGCTGATCGTGTCCAGCAAGGCCGGGTACACCATGTGGCCCGGCCCGTACGGCGACTGGGGCAGCCGCAAGTACCTGCTGGCGTCCTGCGACGCGAGCCTCAGGCGGCTGGGCCTGGAGTACGTGGACGTGTTCTACCACCACCGCCCGGACCCGAATACGCCGCTGACGGAGACCATGGGCGCGCTCGATCAGATCGTGCGCAGCGGGCGGGCGCTGTACGTGGGCGTCAGCAACTACCCGGCGGCGCTACTGCGCGAGGCGGCCGCCATCCTGCGGGACCTGGGCACGCCGTTCGTGCTGAACCAGCCGAGTTACTCGATGTTCAACCGCTGGCTGGAACCCGACGGTCTGCCCGGCGCGCTGGAGGACGAGGGTGTGGGCGCGATCGTGTTCAGTCCGCTGGCGCAGGGGCTGCTGAGCACCCGTTACCTGAACGGCATTCCAGACGATTCCCGCGCGGCGAGCGCCACCGGCTTCCTGAAGGCGGACGCCGTGACGCCGGAGCGGGTCGCGCAGGTCCGCGCGCTGAACGACGTGGCCGCCGCGCGCGGGCAGACGCTGGTGCAACTGGCGCTGGCATGGGTGCTGCGCTGGCCGCAGGTGACGAGCGCCCTGATCGGCGCGAGCCGCCCCGAGCAGATCACCGACGCCGCCGGAGCCCTGAACGCCCCGCCCCTGACCGACGCGGAACTGGACGCCATCGAGGCGATCCTGAGCGGCACGCCCGCATGAGTGCCGGGTACACTCTTCAAGACTGACCCGAATCTCCAACCCTGCACCTGACTCTGAAAGGACCCTGACATGACTCACCCGACCAGCGCCGACCTGCCCGCCTTCCTGCCGCTCACGCCCCGCTATCAGGCGCGGGTGTGGGGTGGGGACCGCCTCGCGCCGCCCGCCCCGGACGGCACGCCCATCGGGGAAGCCTGGATTGCCGACGGGCAGAGCGTCGTCAGCGGCGGCCCCCTGGCCGGGCAGACCGTCGCGGCCGTCATGCAGTCGCATCCGGCCGCGCTGCTGGGCGCCGGGCAGGACGCGCAGGACGGCTTTCCGCTGCTGATCAAACTGCTGGACTGCCGCGACTGGCTGAGCGTGCAGGTTCACCCGAACGACGCGCAGGCCCGCGAGATGGTCGGCCCCGGCGAGCGCGGCAAGACCGAGGCGTGGCATTTCCTGCACGTGGAACCCGGCGGGGAACTGCTGGCGGGCGTGAAGCCCGGCACGACCCCGCAGGCCCTGGCGGACGCCATCCGGGGGGGCGGCATCCTGAACCTCAGTCAGCGGCACCAGCCGCACGAGGGCGACACGCTGTTCATCCCGGCGGGCACCCTGCACGCCCTGGGGCCGGGCCTGCTGCTGTACGAGGTGCAGCAGGCGAGCGACACCACGTACCGCGTGTTCGACTGGGACCGCCCCGCCAGCGCCGGACGCGCCCTGCACCTGGAGGAGAGTGTCGCCGTGACCGACCCGGCCCGGCAGGGAGAGCTGCGCACGGCCGCGCAGACCGGCGGGCTGGGCGAACTGGTCCGCTGCGAGCAGTTCACGCTGCGCGGCGTGAGAGGCGGCATCGAGCAGAACACCGCAGGTCGGTTCGCGCTGGTGACCGCCGTGGACGGCCCGCTGACCCTGCGCGCCGGAAGTGAGACGCTGCCCCTGGATACGCACCAGACGGCGCTGATTCCCGCCGCGACCGGCCCGTACCGCCTCGACGGACCCGGACGGGCGCTCGTCGCGCAGGTGGGCGTGGGGCCAGCGGAGAGCAGCGGCAGCGACTCCCCACGGGACTGAACCGCCATCAAGTCTGAGCGGAGGCCCCCGGCGTGATCTGCCAGGGGCCTCCGCATCGTTTCCGGGGGGGCGGCAGGGAGTGACCGGGGCGGAGGTCCGCCGCCCATCCGCTTGCCACTCCCTACTACACCCCGGCCGTCAGTCGGCGGCGCTCTCCCCCACCTGCTCGGCGGCGTGCACGGTGATGGGGGTGCCGTTCACGGCGGCGTTGCCGGTCAGGGCGTCGATGCGCGTGGGGTCGGTCAGGTCGTTCAGGCTGGCTCCGGCGTGCTGGGCGGCGGTGCTCAGGCGGGTGCCGCCGCGTGCGTGCCCGAACCCGTGGGGGAGGCAGGCGACGCCGGGCATGACGCTGTCCGTGATTTCCAGCGGCGCGGTGATCTCGCCGACGCGGGAGCGGATCAGGACGGTCTGGCCGTGTTCGAGGCCCTGGGCGTCGGCGGGGTTCAGTTGCACGGTGCAGCGGTCGGGGCCGCGCATCAGGCGGGGGGTGTTGTGCATCCAGGAGTTGTTGCTGCGCAGTTGACGGCGGCCGATCAGGACCAGCGGTTCGGGGGTCTGGTCGAGGGTGGCGCGTAGGCGGGGCAGGTCGGCCAGCATGGGGGCGGGCGCGAGGTGCAGTTCGCCGGTGGCGGTCAGCAGGCGGCCGGGCAGGCAGGGTTGCAGCGGGCCGAGGTCCACGCCGTGCGGGTTGGCTTTCAGGTCGTCCAGGGTCAGGCCGCTGCGGCCGTGGGTCAGGCCGGCACTCAGTCGCTGTTCGGGCGTGGCGAGGGCCTTGCCGGTCAGGCGCTGCACGAGGCCGTCGAAGATCTGGGAGTCGAAACGCTGGTCGGGACGGATCGGGAAGACCGGCTGGGAGTAGCGGGCGGTGTTGCGCACGGCGAAGTGGTGGAAGATCACGTCGTAGTGCGGGACTTCCAGGCCGAAGGCGGGCGGCAGGATCACGTGGGCGTGGCGGGTGGTCTCGTTCAGGTACGGGTCGATGCTGACCATGAAGTCCAGGCTCCCGAGGGCGCGGTCCAGCGCGGCGCCGTCCGGGACGGACAGGACGGGGTTTCCGGCGACGGTGATCAGCGCGCGGATCTGGCCCTCGCCGGGCGTCAGGATCTCCTCGGCCAGGGCGACGTTCGGGAGTTCACCGTCGAATTCCGGCAGGCCGCGCACGCGGGTGTGGTGGCGGCCGTGGTGGGTGGCGCCGGCTTTCGCACCGGCGAGCAGGTCGAAGGCGGGAGAGGGGAACATCGCGCCGCCCTCAGTGTCGAGGTGCCCGGTGACGGCGTTCAGGGCGTTCACGAGCCACTGGCACAGCCCGCCGAATTCCTGGATGCTCAGGCCGATGCGGCCGTACGCGGCGGCGCGGGGCGCGGCAGCGAAGGCGCGGGCAAGTTCGCGGGTCACGCCCGCGCTGACGCCCGTGCGGGCCTCCACGGCCTCGGGCGTGAAGGGCGCGGCGGCGGCTTTCAGGGAATCCAGGCCGGTCATGACGCCGCCCAGGTGCGCGGTGCGTTCCAGGCCGCTGGCGAAGACCTCGTTCAGCAGGGCCAGCAGGAACAGGGCGTCGGTGCCGGGGCGGATGTGGTGGAAGTCCGTGGCGTATTCGGCGCTCTCGGTGCGGCGCGGGTCGAGCAGCACGACGCGGCCGCCGCGCGCGCGGATGGCTTTCAGGCGGTCGCGGATGCCGGGCGCGGTCATGATGCTGCCGTTACTGGCGAGCGGGTTGGCGCCCATCATCAGGAAGAAGTCGGTGCGGTCCACGTCGGGGATGGGCAGCATGAGCGGATGCCCGAACATCTCGGCCCCGGCGAAGTGGTGGGGCAGCTGGTCGATGCTGGTGGCGGTGTAGCGGCTGCGGCTGCCCAGGGCTTTCAGGAACGCCCCGGCGGACAGCAGGGTGCCGCTGTTGTGAACGCTGGGGTTGCCCTGGAAGGTGGCGACGGCGTCTGCGCCGTGCTGCTCGCGCACGGCCCGCAGTTGCGCGGCGACGTGGTCGAGGGCCGCGTCCCATTCCATGGGTTCCCAGGTGTCCCCGACGCGGCGCATGGGGGTTTTCAGGCGGTCGGGGTCGGCGTGCAGGTCGGGCAGCGCCGTGCCCTTGGGGCAGATGTGGCCGCGGCTCAGGGGGTCGTCGGGGTCGCCGCGCACGTCGGTGACGCGGCCGCCCTGCACGGTGATCTTCAGGCCGCAGATGGCCTCGCACAGGTTGCAGGCGCGGTAGTGAATGCCGTCGGGGGCGGGGGGAGCGGCGAGTGGGTGGGCTGGGGTGGTCATGAGGAAGCCTCCGTGGGGTTCGGTCGTGGGGACCGGGGAAGGGCAGCGAAGGTCCGGTGGTGGGCCGGGGCTGCCTGGGCGCTGAATTGTGGACTGGGTTCAGTATGCCACTCCGCGCTGGCCTGTCATCCGGGACGGCCTTCACGCGACCGGTCTTCATGCGCCCTTCACCTGAAGGACCGTTCGGGTCGCCTGCCGTATGCACTCAGGAACCGGATGTGCGTCACCACGTGCAATCCGGCGCGGCGCGTGGTACTGACCACACGAATTCCCCGGTGCAGGGTGGGCGCACCGGTCTAGGCAGGCCAGCGGACACCTATCTGACAGATTGACAGTTCGGCTTGACCCACCCCCCCCTCCCCCCGTAGGCTCGGCTTCACGAGTCATACATGATTCGCCCAGTTTTCTCAGGCGCTCGACCAGAGCCGCCGGACGTTCACCGGGCCGCCCATCGCCACTTCCCTTCCGCGCGCACCGGAAGCGAGGTCGGCTGCGGCCTTTCACCGCACCCCCGCGCGCCCTCACCAAGGAGTCACCCCACCCCATGGCCCTGAAACCAAGCTCCGTCGGTTCTGTCCTTCTACTCGGCACCCTCCTGATCGGCTGCGGCAGCAACAACACCGCGCCCAACGACACCACCCCCAGCGACACCACCGCCCCCACCGTGACCCTGACCGCCACGCCCAACCCCGTCACGACCGAGGCGACCAACAACCTCACCCTGAAAGCCGACGCCAACGACGCCACCGGCGTGACCCGCGTCGAGTTCTTCGAGGGCACCACCAAGGTCGGCGAGGACACCAGCTCGCCCTTCGAATTCACCACCAGCGTCAATGCGCTCAACAACGGCAAGCGTACCTACACCGCCACCGCGTACGACGCCGCCGGGAACAAGGCCAGTGGCAGCACCGAGGTCACGGTCGCCATCACCGCCAACACCGCTCCCCTCAGGGGCACGGTCGTGGACCAGAACATCGGCGCGCCCGTCGCGGGCAGCACCATCACCGTGATGCGCGGCGGCCAGACGCTCGGGACCGTCACCACCGGCGCCGACGGCACCTTCAGCCTCAGCGGCCTGAGCGCCGGCACGTACGACCTCAGCGCCCGCAAGAGCGGCATGGCAGGCTCGGACCTGCACGGCGTCGTGGTCGGCACCGAGACGCCCAGCGTGAGCCTCGTGCAGCGCCCCGCCTTCGAGACGAGCGCCACCACCGACCCCACCAGACTGGTCATCACCCGCGCCGACGGCAGCCCCATCGCGGGCGCGACCTTCACGGACAAGGTGGACTTCCGGATCAAGACCGCCACCGACAGCAACCACGTCGGCCCGATCCGCATCATGTACGCGCAGCTGGGCCGCACGCCCGGCAGCGGCAGCGTGACCGGCTCCACGACCGCCAGCAACTGGAACTACTCGCCGCCCCAGGATCAGACCGGCGTGATCGACACGGACGCCGTGACCACCAGCGGCAACTTCACCGCCGGGTTCGGCAGCGCCGCCGGCGAGCGCGTGTACCTGGAAGTCATGACGGTCGACTACAACTACAACTACGCCCGTTACGTCATTCCGATCAACCTGATCAACACCGCCGCGGCCACCGCGCCCACCGTGACCGCCCCGACCGGCGTGGCCGCCACCGCCTTCACCCTGAAACAGGAAGGCTCGTGGACCACCCCCAACAGCGTGCCCACCCCGGACGCCGCCCCGAACGGCAGCGGCGTGTTCGTGGAAGTCCGCTGGTGCTACACCGACGTGGCCGCCAAGCCCTTCGCGTTCGACATCGAGCGCTCCAGCGACGGCACGACCTTCACGAAGATCGGCACGGTGGGCGGCGGCGCGGACGCGGCGGCCTGCAACGCCGACCAGTCCCTGCGGCCCTTCAACTTCAAGGACACCAGCGCCGACCTGAGCGTCGGGAAGACCTTCACGTACCGCGTCAAGGCGCGCGGCGCGAACACCGTGGCCGGCAGCGACAGCCAGACCACACCCCTGGCGCAGTTCACGCCCACCTTCATCGCCCCGGCCGACGAGACGACCGGCGTGAGCCTGACCCCCACCTTCGTGATCGGTCAGAACCAGACCGCCATCGGCGCGGACGGCGCGGCGTACAACATCAGCGTCACGGACCTGATGACGCAGAGCGGCTACACCCTGCCCGGCAGCGCCGGCAACGCCCTGATCCGCGTGGAGGAAGGCACGGGCGCTGCCGGGAACGGCATTCCCGCCGGGCAGTCCCTGGTGTTCACCCGCACCGGCACCCGCTTCGGCGGCCCCACCACCGCCGCCAGCATCCTGACCGACACCAGCGGGCGGTACCTGGCCAGCAAACCCAACCTGTTCCCGGTCGACACGGCCGCGCATACCGTCAGCATGCCCTGGAACGTGCTGGTCAGCACGCCCCTGCAGGCCCTGCGCCCCTACAAGTGGCAGATGAACTCCGGCGTGGCGTACAAGTATGCGCCCACCGAAGGCAACCGCATCTCGGCGTACTCGGTGTACACCTGGCAGTCCAGCCTGGTCGGCCCGATCAGCCAGACGCGCGCCGTGAACATCAACTGGGACTTCATTACCGGCGAGAAGTGACGCCTGCCCGCCGGGCCCGGCCTCCCCTGACCCGGCACTCACGCCCCACCCCGCCCGACCCTCCACCCCTGACATTCCATAGCGAGGCCCCACGATGCCCATGAACCCCTCCACCCTTGCCCGCACCCTGGGCCTGCTGAGCGTGACCGCCATGCTGGCCGCCTGCTCGCAGCAGACGCCCGCCGCGACCACCCCCAGCAGCCCTACACCCAGCACCCCTGTCGCCAGCACCCCCGCCAGCGAGATCGCCCTGAACGCCGGGCAGCCGTACGTGAAGAACGAACTGGTCGTCGGGTACGACAGCGAGGCGAACCTGAACGCCGCCGCCGCCAGCCTGGGCGGCACGGTCGTGCGCACCATCCCGGAAATCCGCACCGCGCTGATCCGCGTGAGCGGCGACGCCCTGAAAGCCAGCGTCCTGGCCGCCAAGCTGAACGGCCTGCGCTACGCCAGCGTGAACACCGTCGTGCAGCCCGAGAAGGCCCCGCCGGTCCAGCCTGCCAGCCTGACCCCGCAGGCCGCCAGCGCCGACCAGATCTTCGACGAACTGCCGCAGTACGCGCTCGACCCCCGCCACCTGAACGCCAAGGTCGCCTGGGACAAGGGCCTGACCGGCAAGGGCGTGCTGGTCGCGCTGATCGACGACCCGGCCGACGTGACCCACCCGGACCTCGCGCCCAACTGGGCCGGCAAGGCCTTCGACCCCCTGGAAGCCAAGGTGTACACCGACGGCGAGGCCTGGAAGACGCACTTCCAGAAGCCCGAGAACGAGCACGGCACGTACGTGTCGTCCAGCATGATCGCCGCGAAGAACGGTAAGGGCATCGTGGGCCTCGCCTACGAGGCGAAGTTCATGCCGGTCGTGATGTTCGATCCCGGCGGGTACTCCAGCTTCAACATCGCGCTGGGCGCCGTGTGGGCCACGAACAACGGCGCGCGCGTCATCAACAACTCCTGGGGCGGCGGCGTGAGCTTCGGGCCGGTCAAGGACGCCTTTGACTACGCCATGTCGCGCGGCACCACCGTGGTCGCCAGCATGGGCAACTCCTACCACGACGAGTTCCAGTACCCGGCGGCGCTGCCCGGCATCATCGCGTCCGGCGCGATCGACGGCAGCAACCGCAAGGTCACGTTCAGCACCAGCGGCCGTCACATCTCCAGCAGCGCGCCCGGTCAGGACACCATGCTCGCCAACCCCACCTGGCTGGGCGGCGGGTACGCCCTGATCTCCGGCACCAGCTTCTCGTCGCCGTACACGGCGGCCGTGGCCGCGCTGATCCTGCAGAAATGCCCGGCCGCCACGCCCTACCAGGTGCGCCGCGTGATGGAGATGAACGCCAACGGCGCCATCGGCAGCAACCCCACGGGCTTCGACCGTGACACCGGCTGGGGCAGCCTGGACGCCGGGAAGATCGCGCAGAACCTCACCGACTGCGCCGCGCTGCCCGAGAAGGGCGCGAACGTGCACGTGAATCTCGCGTACGTGAACGGCAAGGGCACCCAGAAAGGCATTCTGGGCGACGTGATCCTGCGCGGCCAGGGCATGCGCGCCGGGGCGACCGACGACCCCACCCCGCTGTACGTCAGCCCCACCGACGAGAACGGCGACGTGCGCTTCAGCGAGATCAAGCCCGGCACGTACGACGTGTACGTGGCAGGCCCCGACCTGAGCGCCACCGGCGGCCTCACCGAGGACCGCGGCACGTTCACGGGCACGCTGGTCGCCACGAGCGGCAGCACGTACTTCAAACCCGACGAGGCGCGCGTGCTGCTGCCCGCCAGCTTCGTGGACACCAACCCCACCGACCCCTACGAACCCAACGACAGCGAGGCGGACGCCAAAGCCATCGCCTACGGCCAGACGACGCAGCAGGCGTACATCTACGGTCAGGACATGGATTACGACTACTTCAAGTTCACGGGCGCAGCCGGTGACGCCATCAAGGCCGAGATGCTGGCCGCCGGGCAACTGGGCGGCAAGCTGGACGCCTACCTGTACCTGCTCGACAGCGCGGGCAAGGTCCTCGCCGAGAACGACGACCGCGGCACCCCCCGCATCGACAGCGACAGCGAGATCACCTTCACACTCCCGGCCTCCGGCACGTACTACCTTGTGGCGACGAGCTACAGCATCACCGAGGGTGGCGTGGACAGCGACCCCTTCAACAAGTACCGCCTGAAACTCAACAAGACCAACTGAGCTTCGGTTCCGCAACCCCCACCCGCAACGGTGGGGGTTCTGCTGTACCGGGGCGCAGCAGATGACCGCCCACCCGTGCCGCACGCCCCGTATGCTGGGCGTATGACAGACAATCCGGGGCCGCGTGGGCGGCTCTACTACGGCTGGGTGGTGGTGGCGGTCACGGTGGTCGCGCTGCTGATCTCGGCGGGCGCGCGGTCCGCGCCGGGCGTGTTCCTGCTGCCCATGCAGGAGGCGCTGGGCCTGGACCGGGGCACCCTGTCGGTCTCGGCCAGCCTGGGACTGCTGGTGTTCGGGCTGGCCGCGCCGCTGTCGGGCCGGTTGATGGACCGTTTCGGGCCGCGCCGGGTGGCGACGGCGGGCCTGGGGCTGCTGGCCGTCAGTTTCGGGCTGAGTACGCTGGCCCGCTCGGCGCTGGCGCTGCACCTCAGCTGGGGCCTGCTGAGCGGGCTGGGCACCGGACTGGTCGGGAGCGTGCTGGGCGCGACGGTCGCCACGCGCTGGTTCGTGCGGCGGCGCGGGCTGGTGGTGGGCGTGTTCGGCGCGGCCACGAGTGCCGGGCAACTGCTGTTCATTCCGCTGCTGACCGCCTGGGGGGCCCGGATCGGGTGGGACGGCGCGGCGCTGGTCATTGCGGGCGCGGCGCTGCTGCTGGCGCTGCCGCTGTGGGCGCTGCTGCGTGACCGGCCCGAGGCGCTGGGCCTGCAACCGGACGGGGACACGCACGCGCGGCCCACGCCGCCCCCAGCCCCGGACCCGCACGTGATGCGCCGCGCCGTGCGCAGCCGGGACTTCTGGCTGCTGAGCCTCACGTTCCTGGCCTGCGGGTTCACCAGTAACGGCATCATCGGCACGCACTTCATCGCGTACTGCGGTGACCTGGGCCTGACCGCGACCTTCGCGGCGGGTACGCTGGCGCTGATGGGCGCGTTCAACTTCGTGGGCACACTCGGCAGCGGCTACCTGACAGACCGGGTGGACCCGCGTTTCCTGCTCGCCACGTACTACGTGGTGCGCGGCCTGAGCCTCGCGCTGCTGCCGCTGGTCCCGCCGGGACTGGCGTTCACGGCGTTCGCGGTGCTGTTCGGGCTGGACTATATCGCGACCGTGCCGCCCACCACGGCCCTGACCGCCGACACGTTCGGGCGGGCGAACGTGGGCACGGTGTACGGCTGGATCTTCTGCGCGCATCAGGTGGGCGCGGCGCTGGCGTCCTGGCTGGGCGGCGAGGTGCGGGACGTGCTGGGCAGTTACGGCCCGGCGTTCCTGGCGTCGGCGGTACTGGCCGTCTGCGCGGGCGGGCTGGCGCTGGGCATCAGCGCCCCGGCCCGGCGGGACGCACGGCCTGCTGCCTGAACGCCAGAGCAGTTCTCCGAATTACGGCATCAGGAAAACAGAATCCTGATGCCTCCATTCTGCGCCCTGCTCGGTAAAATTCACTCGCTTCGCTCGGCCATAAAGGACAGATCTTTCTGGCAGATGCTATAGCCTGCGCGCATGACCTTTCCCGAGTTCACGGCCGAGCAGGCGCAGGTGGTGGCGCGCGCCGTCCGTGCCATTCAGGAGCACGCGCCCGAGTGCGAGGTGGCGCAGGACGTGACGCCAGGGGCGGCGCTGGCCCTCTCGCAGAGCGGGTACACGCGCCTGACCGTGCCCACGGAGGCGGGGGGCCTGGGCGCGGGGCTGGGCGTGTTCGCGCGCGCGCAGGCCGAGGTGGGCCGCGCGGACGCCAGCCTCGCCCTGATCCTGGCGATGCACGGGCACGTGACCGGCGCGGCGTTCCAGGGCCGCAGCCTGCCGCCGCACCTGCTGGACGCCGTGGCGGGCGCGGGCGTGCGCGGCGAACTGCTGAACGCCCTGGCGAGCGAGCCGGAGCTGGGCAGTCCGTCGCGCGGGGGGCTGCCGCGCACGGTGGCCACCCCGGACGGCAGCGGGTTCGAGAGTGGCCTGTGGTTCGTGACGGGCCGCAAGACCTGGAGTACCGGCGCGCGGGCGCTGCGCTGGGCGCTGGTGTCGGCCGCCACGCCGGACGGCCGGGTGGGCCGTTACTGGGTGGACCTGCGCGGTGAAGGCGTGCGCGTCGAGCCGACCTGGGAGGGCGCGCTGGCCCTGCGCGGCAGCGGCAGTCACGATGTGGTGTTCGATCGGGCGCCCGCCGCGCTTCAGGCCCCGCCGGCAGCGTCGCACCCGGCGGGCAGCGCGTGGTTCTGGACGGCGGTGGCCGCCACGTACCTGGGTGTGGGTGAGGCGGCACTGGACGCCCTGCGCGCCTACGCGCACGAGCGGGTGCCGACCGCGCTGGGTGCCCCGATCGCCACGCTGCCGCGCGTGCAGGAGACGGTGGGTCGCATCGGCGCGCAGTTGCTCTCGGCGCGGACGCTGCTGGCGCACGCGACGGCCACCTGGGACGCCCACCCGGACGGGCAGCCCGGCGCGGGGGCGGTCCCGCTGATCGGCGCGGCCAAGGCGGTCTGCACGAACGCCGCCGTGGACGCCACGGACCTCGCCATGCGCGCCGCCGGGGGCGGGGCACTGACGGCCGCGCTGCCGCTGGGGAAACTGCTGCGGGACGCCCGCGCGGGCCTGACTCACCCGCCGGGCGAGGACGCCGCGCTCACCGCGTACGGCGCGGCACTGCTGGACGCCCCCGACCGGGCGTAGGCTTCAGCGCCAGGAGATCAGCTCGGGCGGCAGGTGGTGCGTCTCGTTGAAGGAATCGAGACTGACGCGCCCACCGCCGAAGGTCAGCCGCGTGACCGAGGCGTTCTTCACGCGCCAGTTCAGGGCCAGCGCGGAGGCGTCCGGGGCGTCCAGGGCGAGGGCGACGGTCAGGCCGATCACGCCGCCGCTGGTGAAGGCCAGCACGGTCGAGCCGCCGCCCTGGCGCAGCACGTCGGCCAGCGCCGCCCGCACGCGCGCACGGAATGCGGCCCACGGTTCGACCCGGCTGTCCGTGAGGGTTCCGGCCTGCCACGCGGCGGCCAGGGCTTCGAGGTATTTCTGGAAGGCGCGGTTGCGTTCCGGGCCGCCGGTCTGCGCGGCCAGGTCGGCCACCAGCGCCGCGAAGGCCGGGTCACGCTCTGCCAGGATGGGCGCGAGGTGACCGACCAATCCGTCCCCGTCGAATTCCGCCAGTCTGGCGTCCAGGGTCGGGTCGGGCCAGCCGGGCTGGTGGGCCAGCTGCGCGCTGCGCCGCTGCCGCACGAGCGGGCCGTGCAGGACGTGTGTGGGGCGCACGCCCGCCGCGTGCAGGGCCGCGCCGACTGTCCAGGCCTGCTGCTCGCCCAGCGGCGAGAGGCGGTCGGTGTCGGCCTCGAACGGCGTGGCCTGTCCGTGGCGGATCAGGATCAGTTCACTCATGCGGGGGCATCCTGCTCCCCGATGCGCCGCCACGCCTCGCGGATCAGCCACTCGGCCTGACCGGCCAGCGGGGCGAAACGCGGGTCGCTGGTCTGCCCGGCGCGGTAGCGCGCGAAGATCTGGATGACGATCACCGCGAGTTTGAAGTGCCCCAGCACCTCGTACCACGGCAGCGCCCGTTCCAGCGCCGCGAGGTGCGCCTGGGGGTCGCTCGTCACGTGACGAGCGGCGCGCGCCGCGTAGCGGGCGACCAGTTCGTCGCGGCCCAGGAAGCCGGGCGAGGCCGCGCCGACCTCGTTGGGCGCCCCGCCGGGCATCTCGGGCATGGTCCAGTAGGTCAGGGTCAGGCCCAAGTCCACCAACGGGTCGCCCACGGTGGTCATCTCCCAGTCCAGCAGCGCCGTCACGCGGCCCGGATCGGCCGGGTCCAGGATCAGGTTGTCCAGCTTGAAATCGTTGTGCACCAGCGTGTGTGCGCTCTCGGGCGGCGTGTGCGCCTCCAGCCACGCGATTACCAGTTCGTCGCGCAGGTCCGCCTGGGAGGGCAGGTCACCCGTGTCCCGCAGCGCCTCGCGTGCGCGCCGCCAGCGCCCGGCCCAGCCTGCCACCTGCCGCGCGTTGAAGCCCTCGGGCTTGCCGATCTCGCGCAGGCCCGCCGCGTCGATATCCACCGCGTGCAGGTCCGCCAGGGTATCGGCCAGTGCGCCGGACATGCGCCGCGCCGCATCCGGAAGGTCCCGGTACTCGGCCGGCAGGCGCGTGCGGACCACCGTGCCGTGGCGGCGTTCCATCAGGTAGAACGGCGAGCCGATCACGGCCGGGTCCTCCACGATCAGCGCCGGGCGGGGCGCGACCGGCAGGACCGGGTGAATCTTCTCCAGCAGGTGCGCCTCACGGGTCATGTCGTGCGCACCCTTCGGGACCGGCCCCAGCGGCGCGCGGCGCAGCACGTACTCCTGCCCGCCCCGCGCCGGATCGCCCGCCCGCACGAGGTACGTCAGGTTCGAGAACCCGCCGGGGAACTGCTCGACACTCAGGTCGTCCACGTCGCCCGACACGTGTCCGCGCATGGCTTCACGCAGCGCGTCCAGCGGCAGTTCCTCGCCCGGCCGGACCGGGGCCGTCTCGGGTCGGGTCACGCCCGCGACTCCTCCGGGTGGCCCGCGTCGGGTTGCGCCGCGAACGCCTGACCCTCCAGCAGCTTCATGGCCTTGCCGCGCAGGTGGCGCATCTTGCTTATCCACTCCTCGTAGTTGTTCGCCTTGTTCTGGAAGGACTTCAGGGTGCTCGGGTGCGTGGTCACCAGGAAGCCGTCGGCGCGCAGGACTTCCAGGGTCTTCTCGACCAGTTCGTCGGTGGTGATCGCGGTCTGCTGAAGCAGCGGCGCGTTCTGGATCATGGGCGTCCACACGCCCTCCGGGCACAGCGCGGCGACCTTGATGCCCCGGTCACCGTACGTGATCGCCAGCCACTCCGCGAACGCCAGCGCCGCGTGCTTGGTCACGGCGTACGGCGCGGAGTGCAGTTCGGTCAGCAGGCCCGCCGCCGACGCCGTGTTCAGCAGGTACCCCTCGCCGCGCTCCAGCATGTGCGGCAGCACGTGACGGGCCGCCCACACATGACTCATCACGTTCACGCGGTGAATCAGGTCCCAGTGCTTGTCACTCGTTTCCGGCCCTTCCCCGATGGCGATCCCGGCGTTCGAGCACAGCAGGTCGATGCGGCCCTCGTTGGCCAGCACGTCGTCGATCAGGCCCTTGACGCCCGCCTCCTGCCCGATGTCGGCCGGCAGGAACCGCGCGCCCATCTCGGCCGCCTTCTGCGCGCCGACCTCCGCGTTCCGGTCGGACGCCACGACCACCGCGCCCTCCTTCACGAACCGCTGCGCCAGCGCCAGCCCGATCCCGGACGCCGCTCCCGTCACCACAATCACTTTTCCGTTGAATTCCATGGTTTCGCTCCTCAGTGTTGTTGAATCGATGTCCCAGCAACCTGCTGGTCAGTGAAGAGCAGCCGTAACGCTCGGTCACTGCCTCGACAGCCTCTTCCGGCTTCATGTCCCACGCGGTTTAACTACAGATGACGACAGGGTACCTGATCCCTGTCACTCGCCGTCACCGAGGCGTTGCAGAAGATCGGACTTCTCAGTGAACAGCCGGGTTGCCGCCTCGGTGAACGTGAGACCGACAGGTCGGACCTTCACGCCACCGATCACCGGAACCAGCTCCACGACGCGTCCCGGCTCGTAGGCCTCTCCCAGGCTCTCGGGTAGAAACAGCACCCGCTCCCCGGACACCGTCTTCAGACTGACCTTCATCCGCCTTCAGCCCTGGCGGGCGGCGTGGCGTTTCATCTCGACTTTCGCGACGGTTTCGGTGTGCACGATGTCCGGGCCGTCCGCGAGGCGCAGGGTGCGGGCCTGGGCGTACATCATGGCCAGCGGCGTGTCCTGGCTGACGCCCGCGCCGCCGTACACCTGGATGGCGCGGTCGATGACGCGCAGCGCGACGTTCGGCGCGACGACCTTGATGGCGGCGATCTGCCCGCGCGCCTCCTTGTTACCGACGGTGTCCATCATGTGCGCGGCGTTCATGGTGAGTAGCCTCGCCTGGTCGATCTCCATGCGGGAGTGCGCGATGGCCTCGCGGACGTGCTGGTGGCCGCTCAGGGGTTTGCCGAAGGCGGTGCGCTGCCCGGCGCGTTCGATCATGAGTTCCAGGGCGCGTTCGGCCTGACCGATCAGGCGCATGCAGTGGTGGATGCGGCCGGGGCCCAGGCGGCCCTGCGCGATCTCGAAGCCGCGGCCCTCGCCGAGCAGCATGTTCGCGGCGGGCACGCGCACGTCCCGGAAGGTCATCTGCGCGTGGCCGTGCGGGGCGTCGTCGTAGCCGAAGACGGTCAGCATGCGTTCCCTGGTGACGCCCGGCGCGTCCAGCGGCACGAGGATCATGCTCTGCTGGAGGTGCTTCGCGGCGTCCGGGTCGGTCTTGCCCATGAAGATACTGATCTTGCAGCGCGGGTCGCCGGCGCCGCTCGTCCACCACTTGTCGCCGCTCACGACGTACTCGTCGCCGTCGCGGACGATGCTGGACTGGATGTTCGTGGCGTCGCTGCTGGCCACGTCGGGTTCGGTCATGGAGAACGCGCTGCGGATCTCGCCGTTCAGCAGGGGAATCAGCCACTGCTCCTGCTGTTCGGGCGTGCCGTAGCGGGCCAGGACTTCCATGTTGCCGGTGTCGGGCGCCGAGCAGTTGAAGACCTCGGGCGCCCACCAGACGCGGCCCATGATCTCGCACAGTCCGGCGTACTCCAAGTTGTTCAGGCCCGCGCCGTACTTCCCGTCACGGCTGCTGGCGGGCGGCAGGAACAGGTTCCACAGGCCCGCCTCCTGCGCTTTTGGTTTGAGCTGGTCGATCAGCGGCAGGTGCTCCCAGCGGTTCCCGGTGTCGATCTGCCGGTGCACCTCGGCGTCGTTGGGGTAGATGTGTTCCTGCATGAACGCGGTGAGGCGTTCGCGCAGGTCACGGGCGCGGGGGGTCACGTCGAATACGGTCATAGGGGTTCCTCCTCGGGAGTCAGGGGGCGGAAGCTGGCGCTGCCGCCCTCGATGCTGATCAGAAAGGTGCGGTACCCGGTGTTCCCGTCGCCGCGCAGCACGAGGTTCAGGGCCAGCAGGCTCTCCTGGATCGCCCCGGCCTGTTCCAGCAGCGCGGGGTCGTCGTCCTGCGCGATCAGGTGCGCGTAGCGGGCGTCCTCGTCGAACAGAACCCGGTACGGGTCGAAGGCGGGCGTGGGATCGAAGGTGGCGTCCACGGCGAACGGTCCGGTGTCCGTGACAGTCAGGGTGCCCAGGACCTCTGCGCCCCGCTCCAGGGTGTAGACGGCGCCGATCTTCACGGCACGTCCGCGCGGGCGATGGTGCCCAGCGCCGTGGCGACCAGTTTCTCCTGCCCGCCCTGCGTGGCGTAGATGTCGCAGCGGGTCACGGCCTGCCGTTTCCCGGCGCTGAGCACCGTGCCGCGCCCGATCAGGGTGTCGCCCTGCGCGGGCCGCAGGAAGTTGATCTTGAACTCGCTCGTCAGGACGCTGGGGCCCAGCACGGCGGCCCCCATGAACGTCAGGGTGATATCGGCCAGGGTCGCCTGGAGGCCGCCGTGCGCGAAGCCGTGATGCTGCGTCAGGTCGGGCCGCAGCGCGAGGCTCACCTCGACCCCGTCGGGCGTGAAGCGGGTCGCGCGGGCGCCCACCAGGGTGCTGAACGGCTGGGCGTCCAGCACGCCCTGCGCCATGGCGAGCATGTCGGCGGGAGCACCGGTCACAGGTACACCCGGAAGACGCTCTCGGCGGTGCAGGCGGGCTTGTCGGCGCCTTCGATCTCGATGGTGTTGGCGACCGTGATCTGCACGAAGCCCTGGCCGGGTTCGGCGGACTGGAGGACGGCGCGGTTGCGCAGGCGTGCCCCGGCGCGGACGGGGGCGATGAAGCGCACGCGGTTCAGACCGTAGTTGACGGTCATGCGCCCACCGTCGATGTGGGGGGCGCCGCCGTGGGTCATGAACTCCCCGGCCAGCAGCGAGAGGGTCAGGAAGCCGTGGGCGATGGTCCCGCCGAACGGTCCCTGCGCGGCGCGTTCAGGGTCCACGTGAATGAACTGGTGGTCGCCGGTGGCGTGCGCGAAGGCGTCGATGCGGGTCTGGTCGACGGTGATCCAGTCGGACAGCGCGACTTCCTGCCCGACGTGCGCGGCCAGCTCGTCCGGCCGGATTCCGGCGGGGGCGGTCATACGACGCCGGCGCCGCCGTCCACGGCGATGTTCTGGCCGGTCATGTAGGCGCTGGCGTCGCTGGACAGCAGCAGCGCAAGGCCCTTGAGGTCCTGGTCGGTGCCGAGGCGGTGCATGGGCGTGGATTCCAGGATGCTCTGCTCGCCGTACGCCAGGGTGCCCTTGGTCATCTTGGTGGGGAAGTAACCGGGGCAGATGCTGTTCACGGTGACGCCCTTGTCGGCCATCTCGGCGGCCAGGGCGCGGGTGAAGTTCACGACGGCGCCCTTGCTGGTGTTGTACGCGACGGTGGGGGCCATGCGGGGGTCGTTGCCCTGGAGGCCGGCGACCGAGGCGACGTTCACGATGCGGCCCTTCCCGGCGGGCAGCATGCAGCGTTTCAGGACGCTCTGGGTGATCAGGAACAGGCCGTTCACGTTGACGTTCATGACCTTCATCCACGCTTCGAGCGGGTGATCCACGGTGGGTGAGCCCCAGGTGGCCCCGGCGTTGTTCACGAGGATGTCGATCGGGCCGACCTCGGCGTGGATGCGTTCCACGAGGGGGTCGATGGTGTCGAAGGCGCCGAGGTCGTTGGCGTACACGTGCGCGGTGATGCCCAGGGCTGAAAGGTGGGTTTTTGCCTCGTCGAGTTCGTGCTGTTTGCGGGCGGTCAGGACGACGGTGGCGCCGTACTCGCCGAGCGCCTCGGCGATCTGAAGGCCCAGGCCGCGGCTGCCGCCGGTGATCAGGGCGACGCGGCCGCTGAGGTTGAACAGGTCGTTCAGGGACATGTGGACTCCTTGGACTGGTGGGTCTGACGGGGAGGTCTGACCGGGAGGGGGTCGGCCGGGTGGCCGGGTGAGGGTGGGTTGGGTGACCAGCCCAGCATAATCGAAAGTTTACGTGAACGTCAATTTTGTACGCACGCGGAAGTTCTACGGGCGGGGTCGGCTGCGCACCCAGGCACGGAGGCACGCCCCCAGCCGGGAACGGACCTCTCCCACCCGCACGGAACCGGGTGCAGGGCGCGCAGCGAAGCGAGTGGCCGTCAGAACCAGTCGGCGTGCATGTCGGTGGTGGTGCGGTCGGCGCTGGCCAGCAGGTCCGCGTGCGCCTGCACTTTCGGAAGTTCGTGCGTGGCGTAGAAGCGCGCGGCGTGCAGTTTGCCCTGGTAGAACGGCTGGTCGCTGGGACGCGCGCCGGGCAGGGCGCGGGCGGCGGCGGCGGCCTGACGCAGCCACATCCACCCGACGACCGTGTGGCCCATCATCTCCAGGGCGCTGTTCGCATTCGCCAGCAGCAGGTCCGGGCCGAGTTCGGCGGCGCGCGGCAGGAGGGCGCCCAGCGCGGCGGTGCACTGCGTGACGGCGGTACGCAGCGCGGCGCGGATGTCGTCCAGGCCGTCCAGATCGTCGCTGGCGTTCAGGTCGGCCTGAATGCGTTCCAGCAGCACTTCCAGGCCGCGTCCGCCCGCCTGGGTGAGTTTGCGGCCCAGCAGGTCGTTGCCCTGAATGCCTTCCGTGCCCTCGTGGATGGGGTTGAGGCGGTTGTCGCGGTAGTACATCTCGACCGGGAAGTCGCGGGTGTACCCGGCGCCACCCATGACCTGAATGGCGTCGCTGAGGGCCTCCTGGCTATATTTGCTGGGCCAGCTTTTCACGATGGGGGTCAGCAGGTCCAGCAGCAGGCCCGTGTCGGCGCGCTCTGCTTCGGGGCCGGTCTGCAGGTCGTCCACGAGGCGGCTGGCGTACAGGCCGAGTGCCAGTCCGCCCTCCACGAAGGCCTTCTGCCGCAGCAGCAGGCGGCGCACGTCGGCGTGCTCGATGATCGGGACGGGCGCGGCGTGCGGGTCCTTGTTGCTGGCGTGGCGGCCCTGGCGGCGGTCGCGGGCGTACTCCAGGCTGGCGAGGTACCCGGCGGTGCCGAGCATGACGGCGCCCATGCCCACGCCGATGCGGGCCTCGTTCATCATGTGGAACATCTGCGCCAGTCCGCGCCCCGGTTCGCCGACGATCTCGCCGACCGTCTGGCCACCCTCGCCGAAGTTCAGGAGGGTGTTGGTGGTGCCCCGGTAGCCCATCTTGTGGTTCAGGCCCGCCAGGACGACATGGTTGCTCTCGCCGACGCTGCCGTCGGCCTGCACGCGGTAGCGCGGGACCAGGAACAGGCTGATGCCCTTCACGCCAGCCGGGCCGCCCGCGATGCGGGCCAGGACGAGGTGCACGATGTTCTCGCTGAGTTCGTGCTCGCCGCCCGAGATCCACATCTTGGTGCCGCTGATGGCGTACGTGCCGTCAGCGAGGGGCGTGGCGGTGGTGGTGATGTCGGCCAGTCCGGACCCGGCCTGCGGTTCGCTGAGGGCCATGGTGCCGAACCAGCGGCCTTCCAGCAGCGGCAGCATGTACTTCTGCTGCTGTTCGGGCGAGGCGAAGATGCGTTGCAGGTTGGCGTTCCCGATGGTCAGGAAGGGGTAGCCGCTGCTGCCCACGTTCGCCGCCTGGAAGTGCGCCTGCACGGCCTGCATGACCACCCACGGCAGTTGCAGGCCGCCCAGGTCCTCGTCGTGGTGGGCGCTGAAGAACCCGGCCTCGCGGAAGGCGCGCATGGCGTCGCTCACGGCAGCCGGGAGTTGCACGCGGCCCGCCACGACGTGCGGTTCGTTCAGGTCACCCTCGCGGGCGTGGTTGGCGAAGTAGCGGTCGGCGACGGTGTACGCGACGTTCAGGATGTCCTCGTACACCTCGCGGCTGTGCTCCGCGAAGCGGGGTCGGGCGGTCAGGGCCTCGGTGTCGAGGGCCTCGAACAGCTGGAATTGCAGGTCGCGTCGGTTCAGGAAGGGGGCCATGCGGGTCGCTCCTCGGGTACAGGGAAGGGTGGAAGGTGGGGCGGGCGGGCTCCGCCGGTCGGGGCTGCCCCGCGCGTCTGTGGATACCCAGAGCCTACCGACCGTGAACGTGCACGTCAACTTTGAACGTGTGCGTCAAGTTGGCTTAAGATGGACGCACAGCCTCAACCCACCCCCAAGCCCCTTTCCCCTGGAGGAACCCCCATGCGCGCCCTGACCTGCACCGCCTTCGACCAGCCCGAAACCCTGACCGTCCTCGACACGCCCACCCCCGCCCCCGCGCCCGGCGAGGTGACCATCGAGGTGCACGCCGCCGGGGTGAACTACCCGGACGCGCTGATGGTCATGGGCCAGTATCAGGTGCGCCCGCCGCTGCCGTTCACGCCGGGCGCGGAGGCCGCCGGGGTCATCACCGCCGTCGGTGAGGGCGTGCGCGGCCTGAGCGTGGGCCAGCGGGTCGCGGCGTTCACGGGCACCGGCGCGTTCGCCACGCACCTGAACGCCCCGGCCGCCGCCGTCATGCCCCTGCCGGACGGCATGGACCTCGGCGTGGCCGCCACGCTGCCCCTGGCGTACGGGACGGTCATGCACGCCCTGATCGACCGTGGGCAGGTGAAAGCCGGTGAGACGCTGCTGGTCCTGGGGGCCGCCGGGGGCGTGGGACTGGCCGCCATCATGATCGGCAAGGCGCTCGGCGCGCGCGTGATCGCCGCCGCCAGCACCGACGAGAAACTCGAACTGGCCCGCCAGCACGGCGCGGACGAGGTCATCAACTACGAACAGGCCGACCTGAAAGACGCCCTGAAAGCATTGACCGGCAAACAGGGCGTGGACGTGATCCTCGACCCCGTCGGTGACCGCTGGGCCGAGAGTGCCTTCCGCAGCATCGCGTGGGGCGGCCGGTACCTCGTGATCGGCTTCGCGGGCGGCGAGATTCCGCGCCTGCCGCTGAACCTGCCGCTCCTGAAGGGCGCGTCGGTCGTGGGTGTGTTCTGGGGCGAGTTCGCGCGCCGCGACCCCGCCGGAAACGCCCGCAACCTCGCCCGGCTGGCCGGATGGGTCATGGACGGCACGGTGCGCCCCCTGGTCAGCGAACGCTACTCCCTGGAGGACGGCCCGCGCGCCATGCGCGACCTGCTGGAACGCCGAGTGACCGGTAAAGTGATCATCACGCCGTGACCGACCCAGCCCCAACCCAGCCCGCCGCGCCCCAACCCGCCCCGACCTTCTACACGACCGCCGAACTGGCCCGCGAGGCCGGTGTCACCCGCCGCACCGTCATGCACTACGCCGAACTGCACCTCCTGACACCCGATCAGGTGACCGCATCCGGCCGGGCGCTGTACGGCCCGTACTCGCTGCGGCTCCTGCGCGACCTGATCGACCTGCGCGCCCTCGGCATGACCCTGGAGGAGGCGCGGGACATGGTCATCCTGCGCCGCGCCACGCACGACATCCACGGCCACTACCGCCGCGACTGGACCCGCGCCGACATTCCCCTCGACGACACGCGCCTGAAAGCGCTGCACACCCGCCTGCGCGCCATCAACGCCGCCTTCGAGCGGCAGGCGAACAACATGGCCCGCTTCGACCGGTGGCTCACCAAACGCTTCACCGGCGGCGACCTGCCCGGCCTCGCCGGAGGCAGCGACCCGCAGGAAAGCGAACCCAACGAGGGCGACACACACGAGGGCGGCACGGGCGGGAACAGCCCGGCCTGACAGCAGCAGGATGAGGGTGGCCGGAAGCGACTGGCCGGACAACGTGGGCTGTGGGCGCGGATGGTCATTTCTGCTCGACAGTCGGGGAGCGGACGGGAATACTGCACGCAGTTCCGTTCACGTTCCGTCGTGTCCGAGTCCGGTCGGGCCCAGGCCCGGGCGGGCTGACTGACCCGCGCGCCTCCGCCCCAGCTACCTTCCGGGAGTGATGTCTTGACGCACCCTGTTTCGCCGTTCCCTGCCGCGCGCCGCCCGTTCCGTCCGTCCCTGTCGCTGCGTCCGGCAGACGTGCTGCCGGGGGGCGCGGTCACGTACCGGTTGCCGTTCGAGAATCCGCTGTTCGGTCGCAGCGACCTGCACACCGATCTGGGACTGGGCGGCACGAACCAGCTGATGGGCGGGCTGGGACTGGCCGCGCACGAGAGCGCGTGGACGCCGCAACAGGCCCGGTTGTTCCGGCAGGTGGGTTTCGAGTTGCCGGCGCGGGTCGTGACGTACCGGGACCGCGCGTCGTACCGGGAGGCGCTGCGGACCCTGCGCGGCGAGTTCGGGCCGCTGGTGACGATGTTCCCTCAGCATCCGGCAGACCTGGCAGCGCGTGACGCGGCGCTGCCGCCGGACCTGCTGACGGAACTGGCGGACAAGGCGCGGCTCTCGGCGCTGACGGCCTGCCTGCCGCCGCGCCGGGTGACGCCCAACGAACCGGACGCCGTGCGCGCGGTCGCCGCCGAGCTGGGCGGCGCGGTGGTCGTGAAGGCCAGTTTCGCGCCCACGGGTGGCGGGGCGGACGTGGTCTTCTGCGCGGACCCGCAGGAGGCTGCCGAGGCTGCCGCGCGCTACCCGGCGGGCGCGCCGCTGGTACTGGAAACCCGGTTGCATCTGGAATCCAGTCCGAGCGTGCAGGTGGCGGTGCGCGGTCCGGGCGACGTGACCGTGCTGGGCGTGACGGTGCAGCGGCTGGTCGGCGCGCGTTTCAGCGGTGTGGAGCTCCGCCCGCTGGCGCGTGAGGCCGGGTGCGCCGCGCTGGGAGCGGAAGTGGCGCTCGCCTGCGCCGCGCGGGGATTCCGGGGCGTGCTGGGCGTGGACCTGATGGACCCCGGCGCGGGGGCGCCCCTGCTGGTGGCCGAGGTGAATCCCCGCCTGACCGGCGGAACGCTGGCTGCGCTGCTGGGACCGGCCCTGCGGGCGCACGGGCTTCAGGCGCGGCTGGAGATCCTGACCAGCACCTGCGCGCCCGACACCCTCAGCGGCGTGCTGCTCGAAGGCTGGCAGGAGGGCCGCGCCGTGCCGATGCTGATCTCGCACGCGGCCCCCTGGGGCGGCACCGACCGCGCCGGCCTGATGCTGCTGGGCGAGACGGCCGCCGAACTGGACGGGCAGGCCGCGTGGTTCGCCGCCCGCCTGCGCGGCGCCACGCACCCCAGCGCCGCGCAGGGTGAAGCGGCGCCGGGCGAACGGGTGGGCAGGCCGTGACCCCGCGCACTGCTGGGGCCTCTCCCCGGCCCCCCGCACCGGTTCCGTCCGCGCCGTCCGCGCTGGGTCAGGCGGCGGCGCTGAGCGCGGCGGGACAGCAACTGGGTGCGCTGAGTCTGCCGGTGATCGCCTCGACCCTGCCGGGCAGCACCGCCCTGACGCTGGGCCTGATCACGGCGGCGGCGTTCCTGCCGCACCTGCTGCTGGGTCTGCTGCTGGGCGCCGTCGCGGACCGCCTGCCGCCCCGCGCGGCCATGCTGGGCATGAACGTGGCGCGCGGGGCACTGCTGCTGGGCGCGGCAGGGCTGGCGCACGCGGGCGCGCTGTCTGCTCCGGTGCTGGCGGGCATGGCGCTGCTGCTGGGGAGCCTGGGGGCGCTGCACGACGCGTCCACGCAGCGCTGGCTGGCGCACTTCGAGGACCGCCGGGACGCGAACCGGGCCGTGCAGGCCGGAGAGCAGGCGGCGCTGGCCGCCGCGCCGGGCCTGAGCGGCCTGCTGATCGCGCAGGCGGGCGCGGCGGCGGCGCTGCTGGGTGAGTCCCTGAGTTTCCTGGCGGCCAGCCTGCGCCTGCTGGGTCTGCGCGCCCCGGTCCTGGCGGACCGTGAAGTGCGGGGCACGCTGTTCGGGGACGCGGCGCGCGGCATGGCGTTCGTGTGGCGGCACGGGCTGCTGCGGCGGCTGGCGGTCACGGCGGCGTTCGTGAACTTCGCGCGGGCCATGACGTTCACGCTGCTGTCGTTTCATCTGTTACGCGTGTGGCAGGTGCCGCCGGTCTTGATGGGCCTGACCCTGACGGTGGGCGGGCTGGGCGGACTGACAGGCGCGTCCCTGAGCCGCCGCCTGTCGGGCGTGCCGGACGACCGGGTCATGCGCGGCGGCCTGCTGGCCCTGGCGGGCGCGGGCCTGCTGGTGCCGCTGGCCGCGCCGGGCGCGCTGGGGCTGGCACTGATCATGCTGGGCCGCGCCGCCGGAACGGCCTGCGTGGTCACGTACAACATCCGGCAGGACGCGCTGCGCCAGTCGCTCTCGCCGGCCGGCATGGAGGCGCGGGTGGCGACCGCCTCGCGCACGCTGCTGTGGGGCAGCCTGCCGCTCGGCGCGGCGCTGGGCGGCTGGCTGGGCACGGTCCTGGGCACGCAGACGGCGCTGACGGTCGCGGCGCTACTGGTGTTCGCCGCGCCACTGCTGCTGGGCCGCGCCCCCGTGCAGGACGTGCCTGCGCCCACCGGGCAGCCGGGCACGGCCTGATGCGGGCAGGCCCGTAAGGCTCAGCGGGTTTTCGTGACCTTGCTGAGCAGCGGGGGCTGGTCGGGGTTCAGGCCGCGTGCCAGTGAGAGGTGCGCGGCGAACAGGTAGAACGCCAGGGCGCTGGGGACCGTGTCGGTCAGGCCGTGCCCGGTGGCGGGCGTGGTGAGGGTGCTGCCGCTGGCGGGGCCGATGGTGCGCAGGTCCGCGCCGTCGGCCTGCAGGGCGTCCAGCGCGGCGCGGGTGGCGGCCCCGGCCTGATCGGCGGGCGTGAACGCCAGGACCGGGAGGCCCTCGGCGAGCAGGCGTCTGGGGCCGTGGCTGAACTCGGCGGCGGAGTACGCCTCGGCGTGAATGCCACTGGTTTCCTTGAGTTTCAGGGCGGCTTCCTGCGCCACGCCGTAGTGCAGGCCACGCGTGAGGACGATCAGGTTCTCCGCGAAGCGGTAGCGGTCGGCCAGATCGCGCGCCTGATCTTCGAGGGCCAGGGTGGCTTCCAGCGCGGCGGGCAGGGCGTGCAGGCCGCGCAGCAGGGCGTCGTCGCCGCTGAGGTCGGCGATGACGGGCAGCAGGGCGGTCAGGCTGGCGAGGTAGCTCTTGGTGGCGGCCACGGCGCGTTCCTCACCGCCGCGCAGGGGCAGGACGAACTCGGCGGCGCGCGCGAGGTCGCTGTCTTCCACGTTGACCAGCGCGACGGTCAGGGCGCCGCTGTCGCGGGCGGCGCGGACGTTCTCGACCACGTCGGGGCTGGCGCCGCTCTGCGACACGGCGATCACCAGGGCGCCGCGCAGGTCCAGGCGGGTGCCGTACAGCGTGTGAACGCTGGGCCCGAGGCTGGCGACCGGCAGGCCCAGCTGCGTTTCCAGGGCGTACTTGAGGACCGTGCAGGCGTGGTCACTGCTGCCGCGCGCGATGGTAACGGCGTATGCGGGCTTCAGGGTGCGGATGGCGGCGGCCAGGGCGCGGCTGACGTCGGCGTTTTCGGCGAGTTGGCGGCGGGTGACGTCCGGGGACTGCCGGGCTTCCTGCAACATCAGAGGGTCGGTCATGGGTTCTCCAGGGTGGGTGTTGCGGCCATAGGGGTTCCGGCAATGGGTCTGCCGGCGACATGCACGCCCTGCACGGTCAGCTCCGGGTCCAGGGTGACGAGGTCGGCGCGCAGGCCGGGCCTCAGTTCGCCCCGGTCGTGCAGGCCAATCGAGCGGGCGGGGGTCAGGCTGGCCATGCGGCTCGCTTCCGGCAGGGGAATGCCGGCGGCGACGGCGCGGCGCAGGGCGGCGTCCATGGTCAGGACGCTCCCGGCGATGGTGCCGTCCGGGAGGGTGGCCTTCCCGCCGCGTACCGTGACGGGCTGCCCGCCGAGTTCGCTGGGGCCGTCACCCAGTCCGGCGGCGCGCATGGCGTCCGTGATCAGGATCACGCGTTCCGGCGCGGCGGCCCGCGCGAGGCGCACGGCCGTGTCGTGCAGGTGCATGCCGTCCAGAATGACTTCCAGCGTGGCGTGCGGGTCGGCCATGAGGGCGCCGGGCACGCCGGGGGTGCGGCCCTCAACGCCGCCCATGGCGTTGAACAGGTGCGTGGCGCAGGTCTGCGCGCCCGCCGCACTCAGCAGCGCGAGCAGGCCGGTCACGGTGTCGGCGTCGGCGCGGGTGTGCCCGATGCCGACGCGCACGCCTGCGCGGGCAAAGGCCAGGGCCGCTTCCCGCGCGCCCGGCAGTTCCGGGGCGAGGGTCACGGCCCGCAGGACGCCCGTCGCGATGACCTGCGCCACCAGTTCCTCGGCGGGGTCCACCGCGCAGGGGGGCTGCGCGCCCAGCCGGTGCGGGCTGATGAACGGCCCTTCCAGGTGCGCGCCCGCGATGTCCGCGCCGCCGGGCACGCCCGCGCGCATGACCTCCGCCACGCCGCGCAGCGCGTCCAGCACTGCCTCCCAGGGGTTGGTGATGGTGGTGGGCAGCAGCGTGGTCGTGCCGTGCCGGGCGTGCAGGCGGGCCAGGGTGCGCACGCCGTCCGGGCCGTCCATGGTGTCCCCGCCGCCGCCGCCGTGCACGTGGGTGTCCACGAAGCCGGGCAGGATCACCCGGTCACGCGGGGCCTGCGGGTCGGGTTCCACGGCGCGGATCAGGCCGCCCTGAAGGGTCAGGCGGCCCGGCGTGAGGCTCCCCTGCGGGCCGGGCATCAGCAGCAGGCCGCGCAGGACCGTCACGCCCCCCGGCTCGGGCATCGCCTCAGGCATCGGTGGGGGTCAGGTCGGGGTAGACGGCGCGCACGGCGGCCTCGACCTCGGCGGCGTGGCTGAGGGTCAGGGCGTGCGCGGCCAGTTCGCGGGCCTGCGCGGCGTTCAGATTCAGCACCTGCTCGCGGCGGGGCAGCAGCGCGGGCGCGCTCATGGACAGTTCCGTGACGCCCAGCCCGACCAGCAGCGGCAACGCCAGTGGGTCGCCCGCCATCTCGCCGCACACGCCCACCCATTTGCCGTGGCGGGCGGCGCCCTGGCAGGTCAGGGCGATCAGGGTCAGCACGGCCGGGTTCAGCGGCTGGTACAGGTTCGCCACGCGTTCGTTCATGCGGTCGGCGGCCATGGAGTACCCGATCAGGTCGTTGCTGCCCACGCTGAAGAAGTCCGCGTGCCGCGCGAACTGCTCGCTCAGGGCGGCGGCGGCCGGAATCTCGACCATCATCCCGACCGGAATGTCGGCGGCAACCGGCACGCCCTCGGCGGTCAGTTCGGCGCGGGCGGCGTCCAGGTGGGCGCGGGCCTCCAGGAATTCCTGCACGGTGGCGATCATGGGGAACATCACGCGCAGCTGGCCGTGCACGCTGGCGCGCAGCAGGGCGCGCAACTGCACGCGGAACAGCTCTGGCCGCGCGAGGCACAGGCGGATCGCGCGGAAGCCCAGGAAGGGGTTCTCCTCGTGCGGGAGGCCCAGGGCGGGCAGGGCCTTGTCGCCGCCGATGTCCAGCGTGCGGATGATCACGGGGCGGCCCGCCATGCCTTCAAGGACGGCGCGGTAGGCGCGGTACTGTTCGTCCTCGCCGGGCAGGTCGCCTCGGCCCAGGAACAGGAACTCGGTGCGGTACAGGCCCACGCCCTCGGCTCCGGCGTTCAGGGCGCCCGGCACCTCGGCGGGCGCGCCGATGTTCGCGGCGAGTTCCACGCGCAGTCCGTCGGCGGTGCGGCCCTCCTGGCCTTTCAGGGCGTCCAGGCGGGCGTGTTCGGCCTGCGCGGCAGTCTGCGCGGCCTGCGCGGCGTTCAGGGCGGCGGCGTCCGGGTGGACGGTCACGGTGCCCGCGTCGCCGCTCACGATCAGCGGCGTGCCACGCGTCAGGCCATTCAGGGCGGCCTCGCCCACGCCGACCACGGCAGGCAGGCCCAGGCCGCGCGCCATGATCGCGCTGTGGCTGGTGCGCCCACCCACGGCCGTGACGACGCCCCGCACCAGGGCGGGGTCCAGTCCGGCGGTGTCGCTGGGCGTCAGGTCGTGCGCGACCACGATGGCCGGTTCGCGCAGCTCGGTCAGGCTGGCCAGGGGTCGGCCCAGCAGGTGCGAGAGCACGCGGGCGCGCAGGTCGCGCAGGTCGGCGGCCCGCTCGCGCAGGTACGGGTCGTCCAGACTCTCGAACATCCCGATGAACGCCCCGAACGCGCCGTGCACGGCGGCCTCGGCGTTCGCGCCGCCAGTCAGGGTTTCCTGAATGGCCGCGCCGAGTTCCGGGTCGTCGAGCAGCAGCAGGTGCGCGTCGAAGATCGCGGCGGCGTCGTCACCCAGGCGGGCGCGGGCGCCCTCGCGGACCCCGTTCAGGTCGGTGCGGCTTTCCGAGAGCGCGGCGTCCAGGCGGGCGCGTTCGGCGGCCGGGTCCTGGCCGGTCAGGGTGTCGAAACTCAGGTCCGGGGCGCTCAGGATGAAGGCCGGGCCGATGCCGGTGCCGGGCGAGGCGGCCACGCCACTCAGTGTGACCGGAGAGGCGGCGGGCAGGGTTGCCGGGTCAGGCACGGCGGGCACAGTGGTCGGGTCAGGCACGGCGGGCGAGGCCCTGTTCTTCCAGGCGGGCGGCAATGGCATCCACGGCAGCCTGCGCGTCGTCCCCGGTCGCGCGGACGCTGAAGCTGGCGCCACTGGCAAGACCGACACCCATGACGGACATCATGCTCTTGAGGTTCACGGCCTTGTCGGCGGTGACGAGTTCGATGGCGCTGGCGAACGGCGCGGCCACCTGCACGAGCTGGGCGGCGGGGCGGGCGTGCAGGCCGTGTTCGGCGGTGACGATGAAGTTCTGTTCGGTGGGCTGTTCCATGATGGTTCTCCTTGAAGGGTGGGGGCGCGGGCGAACGTCATGGCCGCCCGCGCGGGCTTGAGGGTCAGGTGTCGGACTTCAGGACTTGAGGGTGACGGTCTGACCGTCGATCTGCACGCTCTGGTCCGGGGCGAGGTTGGTGAAGATCACGGGCGTGATCAGGCTGGGCACGCGGGGGCGCACCGCGTCCAGATCCACGTCCACCAGGGTCTGCCCGGCGGTCACGCGGTCGCCCTGCGCGACGCGGGCGGTGAAGCCCTCGCCGTTCAGGCTGACGGTGTCGATGCCGACGTGCACGAGGACTTCCAGGCCACTGTCGGCGCGCAGGCCGATGGCGTGACCGGTGGGGAACAGCGTGACGACCTCGCCGCTGACGGGGGCGACGACGCGGCCGCCCGTGGGTTCGATGGCGAAGCCGTCGCCCATGACCCGGCCGCTGAAAACGGGGTCGGGGACGTCCGTGATGGGCAGCACGCGCCCCGGCATGGGCAGCGTGAAGTCGGCGGGCAGGGCGGGCGCGCCGCCAGCGGTCTGCGGGATGGGGTTGGGCTGGGCGGTGATGGCCGGGGCGGGCGGGCCGGTGCGGACCTGGGTGGGCGTGGCGTCGGCGGGGCGGGTCGCGGCGGGGTTGGCCTCGGTGTACGCGCCTTCCTCGATCACGCGGCGCATCTCCTCTTTCAGCTGGTCGCTGCGGGTGCCGTACACGGCCTGCACGCTGTTGCCGACCTCCAGCACGCCGGCAGCGCCGAGCATCTGGAGCTGGCTTTTATTCACGCGGCTCCTGTCGTTCACGCTGACGCGCAGGCGGGTGATGCAGGCGTCGAGGTTGCTGATGTTGCTGGGGCCACCCAGGGCGCGCAGGATGTCCACGGCCAGTTCGCGGTCCCCACCGGCGGCGCGGACGGTGGCGGCGGCGGTGTCCTCGCTGCTGACCTCCTCACGGCCGGGGGTCATGATGTTGAAACGGCGGATGACAGCGCGGAACACCACGTAGTACACGGCGGCGAACACGAGGCCCACGACCGGCACCAGCCACGCGCGGGTGCTCTTGGGCATCAGCAAGAAGTAGTCGATGGCGCCGCCGCTGAAGGTGAAGCCGCTGTGCGAACCGAGGATGTTCATGACCATGAAGCTCAGGCCGGTCATGGCGGCGTGGAACACGTACAGCAGCGGCGCGACGAACATGAACGAGAACTCGATCGGTTCGGTGATGCCGGTCAGGAAGGAGGTCAGGGCCGCGCTGCCCATGATCCCGGCAATGACCTTGCGCCTCTCCGGGCGGGCTTCCTGCACGATGGCCAGCGCGGCGGCGGGCAGGGCGAACAGCATGATCGGGAAGAAGCCGGTCATGAAGATCCCGGCGCTCTTGTCCCCGGCGATGTAGCGGGTCAGGTCGCCGTGCACGACGCTGCCGTCGGGTTTGACGAAGTCACCGGCGATGAACCAGAACGGCTGGTACCAGATGTGGTGCAGCCCGAACGGGATCAGCAGGCGGTTCACGAAGCCGAAGATGCCACTGGCCGCGACGGGCGCACCCTCGGTCGCCACCGTCGAGAAGGCGTTCAGGCCCTGCTGCACCGGCGGCCACAGGTAGGTCAGCAGGATGCCGACCACGATGGCCGAGGCGGCCGTGACGATCGGCACGAAGCGGCGGCCCGCGAAGAAGCCCAGGAAGGCGGGCAGGCGGATGTCCTTGTAGCGGTTGTACAGGAACGCGGCGAGCAGGCCCATCAGGATGCCGCCGAACACGCCGGTCTGCAGCGAGTTGATGCCCAGCACCCTGGCGTACGCGCCCTTGCTGGCGGCGCTCAGGGTGTCGAAGGTCGCGGCGTCACCCAGGCCCAGGTAGGCGCTGATGGTGGCGTGCATGACCAGAAAGCCGACCAGCGCGGCCAGGGCCGCCACGCCCGCGCCGCCCGCGAGGCCGATGGCGACGCCCAGCGCGAAGATGACCGGGAGGTTCCCGAAGATCACGTCGGACGCGCCGACCATCATCTTGCCGACGAAGTGCAGCCAGTCGGGAATGCTGGCGTACCAGGAGTAACTGGGGTCGTTGAAGGCCGAGCCGAAGCCCAGCAGCAACCCGGCGGCGGGCAGGACCGCGACCGGGAGCATCAGGGCCTTGCCGATCTCCTGCAGGGCGGCAAAGGCGGTCTTGCGGGGCGGTTTGCCCGGCGCGGTGGCGGGCGTGGTGGTGGGTGTGGTCACTGTGAACTCCTGGGAGTGGAAGGATGTTCGCGTTCAGGCAGGAGCGGGGCCTGCGGCCGGGGAGGAACGGGACGCAACGACCGGGACGCGTGGGCTGCGCGGAGGCAGTCACGGGCGCGGCATGGGGGTGGTGCGTTGGGGCCTCCACGGTCTGGCAGGCAGGGGAAGTCGGAACGCGGCTCGCCTTCACTCTAGGAGTGAAAATAATTTCTGTCAATTTTCCAGAAGCAAAATTAATTTTCAGTCAATGCGGACTTCATGCCCCCAGCCCCATCCAGACAGCCCCATCCAGACAGGCCAATCCAGACAGGACGCCGCGCACGCACCGGCGGCGGCCACCCGGACCCTCACCGCCTGCACCCACCCCACCCGAAAGGGACTGCCGTTTGTTCCATATGAAACTCACCCGTCAATGGGGGGCGCATTGACAAGAATTCTTTTCAGGCGCTACCGTCGCAGCATCAGACCCTCGCCCCAGCCCACCCCCAGGCCAGCCCACAGGAGCCCCGCCGCATGACCCGCAGCACCCCCGCCACGGGCGGCGCACTCGGCCGCATCCGCCTGCACGCCGACTCGCTCTCACCCAGCCTGCGGCGCGTCGCCGACCACATCAGCGCGCACGCCGACACCGCCGTTCACCAGACCATCACCGAGGTCGCCCAGAGCGCCGGAGTCAGCGAGGCCACCATCACCCGGCTGTGCCACAAACTGAACTACGCCGGGTTCCACGCCTTCAAGATCGCGCTCGCCAGCGACCTGGGCGGCCTGCGCCCACAGGGCGGCCCGCACGCCAGCACCGACGCGCCCAGCCAGATGCAGCGCCTGACCCAGCAGGCCGTCCGCAGCCTCGAAGGCACCGCCCGCATGCTGGACGCCCAGGTGACCGCCGACGTCGCCGAGCGGCTCGCGCGCGCCCCGCGCGTCGACCTGACCGGGCAGGGCAACAGCAGCCTGACCGCGCAGTTCTTCGCGCACCGCCTGCTGCGCATCGGCGTGCCCGCCGCCACCTACCCCGACCCGCACCTCGCGGCCGTCAGTATCTCCACCCTCCCGCGCGGCAGCGTCGTGATCGGCCTGAGCGGCACCGGCAGCACCCTGGACACCATCGGGCACCTGAAACTCGCGCAGGAATGCGGGCTGTACACCGTCGCCGTCACGCACCGCGCCGCCAGCCCCATCACCCGGCACGCCAGCGCCGTCCTGTTCACCGCCAGCCAGGAAGACCCCATGACCGACGGCGTGCTGGACACCCTGACCAGTCAACTGCTGCTGCTCGAGGCGCTGTACGCCGCGCTGCTCACCCACCGCCCCGAGGCGGACGCCATGCTGCGCGTCACGGCGGGCAGCGTGGTCGAGAAGAAAGTCTGATCAAGTCCGGCCTGATCCGGGTGCGGGGCGGCTAGGGTTCCGTGGCGGGCGGCCGGGCGGGCCAGCGGGTCTGCCACTCCAGGAAGTCCCGCGCAGCCAGGCCCGGTGAGTACAGCCAGCCCTGCGCGACGTCGCATCCGACCTGCGCGAGTTGCGCGGCCTGCGCCTGCGTTTCCACGCCCTCGGCCACGACCGTGATGTCCAGCGCGTGCGCCATCAGCACGCTCGCGCTGATGATCGCGCGGCTTTCCCGCCCGGCCTGCGTGTCCTGCCCGAGATCCTGAATGAACGCCCGGTCGATCTTCAGTTCATCGACCGGCAGGGTCCGCACGCTCACCAGTGAGGAGTACCCGGTGCCGAAATCGTCGATGCTGATGCGCACGCCGTCGTCCCGCAGCGCCTGCAGCAGCTCGCGCGTGCGGGCCGGGTTGTCGATCAATCCGGTTTCCGTCACTTCCAGCACCAGCCTGCCGGGGTTCAGGCCACTGCTACTCAGCGCGGCGCGCACCTGCGCGGCGAAGTGCGGCCCGGCCAGTTGAACGCTGGACACGTTCACGCTGACGCTGAGCGTCCCGTCCGGCCAGCGGGCCGCCTCGTGGCAGGCGGTGTCCAGCACCCAGCGGCCCAGCGGGGCGATCAGGCCCGCGAGTTCCGCCACCGGAATGAACTGGTCGGGCGGCACGGGTCCCAGCGCCGGGTGCGTCCAGCGCAGCAGCGCCTCGGCGCCCATCAGGCGGCCATCCTGCACGCCGATCTGCGGCTGGAACACCAGCGTGAAGTCCTCGCGGCGCAGGCTTTCACGCAGCGCCGTTTCCAGCGTCAGGGTCTGTAGCCCGGTGCGGGGGGCCGCTTCGAACACCTGCGAGAACTCCTGGCGGCGTTTGGCGGTGTACATGGCGGCGTCGGCCTGCTGGTGCAGTTCGCTGGCGTCGGCGGCGGTGTCTGGGTACACGCTCCAGCCCAGGGACGCCTGCAGCAGCACGCTGCCCGTCCCGCCGCCCGCGCTGATCTCGAAGGGCGTGTCGAACACCTCGCTCAGGGCGTCCGTGAGGGCCGGAACGCCCCCGGCGTCCAGGACCAGCGCGAACTCGTCGCCGCCCATGCGCGCCAGGACCGGCACGCCGTGCGCGGCGCACACGGCGTCCAGGCGGGCCGCCAGTTGCCGCAGCAGTTGATCCCCGGCCGGGTGACCGTACCCGTCGTTCAGGAACTTGAAGCGGTCCAGGTCCATCAGGCCGAACGCGAGCCGCCGGTCCCTTTCGGCCGCGGCGCGCAGTTGCAGGTCCAGGTGTTCGGCCAGCGTGACGCGGTTCATCAGGCCGGTCAGCGGGTCCGTGAAGGCCAGCAGGGCCAGGCGCCGCTGCTGCAGGTGCTGTTCGACCAGCATGGCGGCGGTGGGCACGCGGGGCCGCAGGGCCTCCACGACCGGCGCGGCCCAGCGGTGCGGTTCCGGGTGCGCGGCGACCAGCACGCCCAGCAGTTGCCCGGCGCGGCCGTACAGCGGCAGTTGGGTCATGGTGCGCACGCCCAGGTGTGGGGCCATGTCCTGCGCGGCCGTGTCGTTCAGAGTGGTGTCCAGCAGGTCCGGCACGGTGAACGGTTCGCCCCTGCCGTCCGGGTCGATCTGCTGCCAGAAGCGCTGCATGGTCAGCAGCGGTTCGCTCTCTACCCGCCGGGCGAACTGCGCCGAGACGGTCCCGACCACCTGCATGCCGGTGGGGGTCGCCATGACCAGCGCGGCCCGCCAGCCGGGGTTCATGAAATCCACGCCTTCAAGCAGGGCCTCCATGCTCTCGTGCAGCGGGCGGCCGCTCAGGGCCAGGCGGTTGGCTCGCGCCATGTGCGACTGCGCCTGCGCGGCCTGGTGGGCCTCGGTCACGTCGCGCAGGTTGATGGCCCAGTGGGTGCAGGTGTCGCCGTCCCGGATGGAGCTGGCATTCACCTCGACCCACTGGTGCGCGTCGGGCAGGTGCAGCAGCCCCCGGTACCGGTCGGTGGGGCGCAGGAGGTTCAGCATCTCCAGGATGGCCCGGCGGTTCCAGTCGGCCAGAGGCCATTCGGGCAGGGGCGTGTCGGGGATACGTTCCAGGCCGTGCGAGCGCAGGAACGCGTGCAGGGCGGGGTTGCCGTACACGACGGTCTGGTAGGACGGGCCGGGGCGGGCGTCCATGACCAGCAGGGGATCCACGGAGGTGGTGACCATGGTTTCCAGCAGCGTCATGCGCCGCGCCTGATCGTCCGGGACGGTCACGTCGGAGCCGTAGCCGATCACCAGGCGGACCTGACCGTCGTCTGCCGTCACGGGCCACATGGCCCGGCGGATGATCCTGTGCCCGGCGGGGGTCTGGAAGTATTCCTCCCACTGCTGCGCCTCGCCCTGACGCGCCAGTTGAAAGTGATGGTCACGCAGGGCGGTCCGGTGGGCCGGATGGCCGCGCCACTCGCTGTACTCGCGGTGGGTCAGGCCGATCGCGCCGGCCCGCACGGCCGGGTCGCGGATGGCGACCGGATTCACGTACAGGTAGCGGCCCTGCGCGTCGAACACCGCCACGTCCACCGGAAGGTTGTGCAGCACGTCCTCCAGGAAGGCGGCGCGCGCGGCAGCCGGGTCGGCAGCCGGGTCGGCAGCCGGGTCGGCAGCCGGGTCGGTGGGCAGCGCCGGGGCGTGCAGGGCCAGCAGCAGGGCGGGCCGGTCGCCGCTCAGGGTCAGGCGCAGGGCGGTCAGGTCGGCCGTGACGGTCTGACCGTCACCTCGCCGCAGGTCGTGCCGGGCCGGGAACGGCTGGCCCGACTGCGCGAACCGCTGCGCGGCGGCCAGCGCCCCGTCACGGGCATGATCGGGGAACAGCGCGCCCAGCGGCTGGCCGTCCAGTGCGCCGCCGGGCCACCCGAGCCGCGCCGTCAGGGCGTCCGTGGCACCCAGGATGACCAGCGTGGGCAGGTCGATGACGGCCAGGGCGTGGGCGCTGCGCAGCAGGACAGACAGGACGGCGTCCTGTTCGGGTGTCCGGCCGGTGTCGTTCACCCATACAGTATTCACCTCCGGTCGGTCCGGCGTCCCGGTCACGCTTCCGTCAGGCCGCGCAGAGGCATTCACCTCTTGTTCATCTGCGGGGTGGGTGCGGGACTTCCCGGCAGTACCCGCAGGCAGTGACCGCGCAGAGGGGTCAGAAAGAGTGCAGTGAGGTTTTTTTAGGGATACTGACCGGAATGCCGGATCGCCTGACCGAACCCGACCCGACCGCGCTGCGCACCCTGACGGGCAGCGTGGACCCGGTCGTCGTGGTGGGCAGTGACCTTCAGGTGCTGGGCGTGTCCGGGGCGTTCCTGGCCCTGAGCGGCTGGACGGCCGCGCAACTGGTCGGGCAACCGCTGACGCAGCTGTGCATGCCGCACGACCGCGAGGCGTTGCAGACGGGCGCGCACCTGTTCCTGCACCAGGGCGCGCTGCCGGACCGGCGGGACTTCACGCTGCGCGGCGCCGACCACGCGCCGCTGCCGGTACAGCTGCGCGGCGTGCGCTACGACCTGCCCGGCGCGGGCCGGATCGCGGCGCTGCTGGTGCGGCCCGTCACGCCGTTGCGGCCCGTCACGCAGTTCTACCGGCAGGTGCTGCACGAGTTACCGCTGGGCGTGTCCGTGACCGACACGGCCGGACGGTACGTGTACGCCAACCCGGCCACGCTGCCCCTGCGCGGCGAACGCGAGGCCCTGATCGGCCGCACGGACCGCGAGGCCGCCGACCTGCTGAACCTGCCCGGGGACACCCTGCGGCTGCGCGAGGAGGCCCTGACGCAGATGCGGCGCGAACCGGCGCGGCTGGCATGGGATGAGCGGCTGGCGGGCGGCACCGTGCAGGAACGCAGTCTGATTCCCATCCACGACGCAAACGGAGAACTGAGCCTGCTGCTGTCGTACGCCACGGACCTGCCGGAACGGGCGCGGCAGTCCGAACGGCTGACACTGCTGGAAGGCAGCATGCAGGCCAGCACCTCGCCGGTGTGCATCCTGGACGCCCGGCGGGGCGCGCAGCACGGCCGGGTCGCGTACGCGAACGCCGCGATGGGCGCCCTGCACGCCAGCACGCAGGCGCTGGGCACGCACCCGCTGGAGTGGCCGTGGCTGCCGCTGGACCGCCAGAGCATCCGGGCGCTGCTGACGCACCTGAACGACACGCCGCAGCAGGCGTTCAAGTACGACCTGCACCTGCCGGGCCGCCGCGAATGGTGGGAAGTCTCGGCCACGCGGGTGGGCCGCGCCGCCGCGCCCGGCAGTCACTGGGCGCTGATCCTGCGGGACGTGCGCGAGGAACGCCACGCCGACCTGTTCCTGCGCAGTTTCGCGGACGCGACCGTGACCTCGTTGCAGGACGCGCCGCTGGAGGACGTGCTGGCCCCCATCTTCCGGGGCGTGCAGCAGGTGGCGCGCGGCTGGAGTCCCGGCGTCGCCACGCTGGACAGCGAGTTCATGCGGGTCATGGGGCCGGTCCCTGCCCCGCTGGAACGGATGCTCTCACGCTACCCCACCCGCGAGGCCCGCGCCCTGTGGAGCGGCCGGGACCTGGAACGCCAGGGAACCGCGCAGGTCATTCACGACCTGTGGGATCAGCTGCGGGTGGGCGAGCAGGTCGGGGACCGCTGGATTCCGGCGGTGCAGACCAGCGTGGAGGTGCCCATGTACGACCGCGACCGGCAACTGCTGGGCCTGCTGGCCCTGACGCACCCCAACCGCATGGACGTCCCGCAGGGCGTGCAGCGACTGGCCGAGAACGTGGCCAGTCAGATCGCGCTGTTCATCGACCGGCAACGCAAACTCGAGCAGTTGCAACGCCTGGCGTACACGGACACCCTGACGGGCCTTCAGAACCGCGCCGGGTTCACGCGGGCGGCCGGGGCGCTGCTGGACACGCCGGGCGCGGCCGGGTCACTGCTGGCCGGGTCGCCGCTGGCCGTGGCGCTGATGGACCTGAACCGCTTCAAGCTGGTGAACGACACGCTGGGCCACGACGTGGGCGACCAGTTGCTGGCGGCCATCAGCGAGCGGCTGGCAGAGGTCACGGCGCGGTACCCGGCGCCGGTCCTGGCCCGCATGGGCGGCGACGAGTTCGCGGTGATCCTGAGCGACCCGGCGCAGATCGACGCGCTGAGCGGCGACATTCACGACGCCGTGACCCGCCCGTTCATGATCGGGGGCCGGCAGTTGCGGGTGGGGATCGCCATCGGCTGGAGCGTGTACCCGGACACCGCGCAGGACAGCGCCGCGCTGCTGCGGCAGGCCGACACGGCCATGTACCACGCCAAACGCGCCGGGCAGAGTCATCAGGTGTTCAGTCCGTCGGCGCAGCCCCGCATCTCGCACCTGACGCTGGAAACGGCGCTGTTCGAGGCGCTTCAGGAAGAGCAGTTCAGTCTGGTGTTCCAGCCGCAGGTGAGCTGCGCCGACGGGCAGTTGTGCGGCGCGGAGGTGCTGCTGCGCTGGACGCACCCGGAACTGGGCGCCGTCTCACCGGCCGATTTCATTCCGGTGGCGGAATCCACGGGCCTGATCGGTGGGATCGGGCTGTTCGTCCTGCGCGCCGCGCTGCGCGAGGTGGCCACCTGGCCCGCGCAGGTGCCGGTCAGCGTGAACGTGTCGCCAGTGCAGTTGCGCCAGCCGGGCTTCGCGCAGCAGGTGGCGGCCATGCTGAGAGAAGCGGGGGTGGCGCCGCACCGCCTGACGCTGGAAGTCACGGAAACGGCGTTCATCAACGACCTGAACGCCGTGACGGAGGCCGTGCGCCGCTTACGGGCGCTGGGGATCCGGGTGGCCATCGACGATTTCGGGACCGGGTACTCGACCCTGATGACGCTGCGGCAACTGCTGGTGCATGAACTGAAGATCGACCGGGCGTTCGTGCGTGACCTGAACAGCGGGGGCCGTGAGGGCCGCGAGAACCGCGCGATCGTGCAGGCCACGCTGGGGCTGGGGCAGGCGCTGGGCCTGAACGTGGTCGCGGAAGGCGTCGAAACCCAGGCGCAGGCCGACGCACTGCTGGAACTGGGCTGCCCGGTCATGCAGGGCTGGCTGATCGCGCCGGGCCTGAGTGCCGCTGCGTTCCGTGAACGCTTCCTGCCGGGTATGGGCGGGCCGGGTGTGAGCGGGCCGGGTGTGGGTACCGCCGGAGCGGAGTCCTGATCTGGACTGCCGTCTGTTTCGCTGACAACCCACCCCCGCACCGATCTGCCGACTCCACGTCTGGAATCCGCCCGGACCCAGCGGCTCTGTAAGCCGTTCAATCGGAGTCCGTATGAGTGCCCGGACGGCGCTGGGCGCAGCCCGTGACCGGGTGTCGGGTGCGCTAAAGTGGGCTGCGAACACACAGAACGCTCTGTTCAGGGCATAATGAAGGGACTATGGCACGAGCAAAAACGAAAAACGAAACACTGACCTCCGGACCCGTCTCCCCGTACGCGGCCTTCGACGCGCTGATGGCCACCGCCGCCGTCGACGGCCAGATCCAGGCGCTCGCCGACAGCGGCGCCGACACCCTGACCCTCGACAGCGCCCTGACCGAAGCCCTCACGGCCGCGCAGCGCCGCTGGGGCCTGGGCCTGCACCACCTGACCCACACCGCCCGCACCGACGGCGACGACATCCTGTTCCTGACAGACGGCCGCGTGACCGCTCCCCTCAGCGGCGGCGTGCAGGCCCTGGCCCGCGCCTACGAGGACATGCGCGCCACCGACGAACGCGGCCTGAGCCTGTGGGGCGCACTCGGCGAGGGCCACCGCCTGAGCGGCGACGCTCCCGGCGCCCGCCTGAAAGTCCTGATCGAGGACGCCCGCGACTTCGAAACGCACTGGACCGCCGGACGCGCCGAACAGTACTGGCGCACCTGGCGCAGCGGCGAGACCCTGTTCACCGAGGTCGCCCGGCCCGCCAGCGCCGAGGCGGCCCTCTCGGACGCCGCGTGGGACGTGATCACCAGCATCAAGGACCGCGTGTTCCAGCGTGACCTGATGCGCCGCAGCGAGGAAGTCGGCATGCTCGGCGCGCTGCTCGGCGCCCGCCACGCCGGAGCGCGCAACAACCTGACCCTGCTGCCCGACGCGCACTTCACCGTGCAGGCCGCCGTGCACAGCGCCACCGGCCCCGACGCCCGCAACGCCGACACGCACCGCGCCCTGCTGCGCGCCGCCAGCGCCGAACTCGACGAACTGCAATCCCACACCACCCGCCAGCTGGCCGAAGTGCTGCGACACGGACTGAAGAACAGCTGACGGGAACCTGCTGATAGAGCGTGGGTGAAGGTTGATGGAAGGGGCGATCACTTCTCCATCTGTATCGACTACCGACCTTCAACCATCAACTTTCACCCATCAACCCTGTGACGGCGGCGAGGCTGCCGAGCAGCGCCCCCAGTGCGGGGTTACTGGCGTCCCGGCAGGTGACGAGGCCCACGTCGAGCGTGACACCGTCCTCCAGCGGCACGAAGGTCACGCCGTCCTGCCGGGGGTTCACGAGCGGTTGCGGGACCAGTGTGACGCCCTGCCCGGCGGCCACGCGGCCCACCACAGCGCTCTCGGTTCCCCCGACAGCGCGGATGCGGGGCAGCACGCCGAACGCCTGACACAGCGCCTGCACCTGCTCGGGCGGCAGGGTGGTGGCGTAGGGCGTGCAGGTCAGCCACTCCTCGGCGGCCAGTTCGCGCAGGTGCAGGCTGGTCCGGCCGGCCAGCGGGTGCGTGCTGGGCAGCGCGGCCAGCAGCGGAATGTGCATCAGGGGGCGGGCGCTCAGGCGGTCGTGCCAGACGGGCAGGGCCATCAGGCCGGCGTCCAGCTCACCGGCCAGCAGGGCCTGACGCTGATCGGGCGTGCATAGCTCGGTCGCGTCGATCTGAATATCCGGGTGCGTGGCCGTCATGTGCCGCCACAGTCGGGGCAGCAGGTGCAGGCTGGCGGCCCCCAGGTACCCCAGGCGCAGGTGCCCGGCGTGCCCGCTGGCCGTGCGGCGCGCCAGACTGGCCGCGCCGTCCATCTGCGCCAGGATCGCCTGCGCGTGCGGCAGGAAGGCCTGCCCGGCGGGGGTCAGGGTCACGCGGCGGGTCGTGCGGGCCAGCAGGGGCGTGCCGATCCGGTCTTCCAGCGTGCGGATCAGGCGGCCCAGCGGCGGCCCGGTCAGGTTCAGGCGCTCGGCCGCCCGCCCGAAGTGAAGTTCCTGGGCGGTGATCACGAACGCCTGCAGTTGCCGCTGATCCATCCCGGGATTATACCGGATCTGCTTTTAATCGCGGCCGATTAAGTGGTTGATCCGCCGCAATGCCGGGCGTAGCCTGCACCCATGACCGACTCCACCACCTCCAGCGATTCCAGGCTCGTGTACACCGCTACCAGCGAGGTCAGCGGCGGCCGCAGCGGGCAGGCGTTCGTGGGCCGCGACCGCCTGAACGTCACCCTGCGCCCCCCGCAGTCCCGCACCGAGGGAGCCGACCCCGAGGAACTGTTCGCTGCCGGGTACGCCTCCTGCTTCCTCAGCGCCCTGCAGAGCGTCGCCCGGCGTGACAACATCACGGTCGGCACGCCCCAGGCCCGCGCGCACGTCAGCCTGCACGCCGAACAGGGCGGCAGTTACCACCTGAGCGTGCAGCTTCAGATTCACCTGCCCGGCACCGACGACGCCACCGCCGAGGCGCTCATTCACGCCGCGCACGCCACCTGCCCGTACAGCCGCGCCATCGCCGGGAACGTTCAGGTAGACCTGGAACTGCACAGCAACCCGCTGCTGTAACCCGCCGCTGTCCAGATCGAACGCCGCCCCGGTTCGTACCCGGGGCGGCGTTCGGCGTGACGTGCTCAGCGTCCGGCGCGTTCGGGCCAGCTGGGCGTGCGGCTTTCCTTCCAGAAGCGCACGAAGGCGTCCACCTGCTCCATGAACGTCTGGAAGGAACTGCTCTTGACCATGTACGAACTGGCGTGCAGGGTGTAGGCCCGCTCGATGTCACCCGGGTGGGAGGACGTGGAGAGCATCACGACCGGAATCCACACCAGCGCCGGGTCGTCCTTGATGGCCTGCAGCACCTCGAATCCAGACATGACCGGCATGTTCACGTCCAGGATCACCACGTCCGGGCGCGGGCCGGGCGCGCGCAGCAGCTCCAGGGCCTCGCTGCCGCCCGAGCAGGTCGTGACGGACAGCGCGTCGCCATGCTCGTGAAAGACTTCCTGGGCCAGCAGCAGGTCGGCCGGGTTGTCGTCGACCAGCAGCACATGGAACGGGCGCGTCAAGTGAGCCGCCGGCAGGCGAACGCGCGGCCCGGCGGCAGGCGCGCGGGCAGGCACAGGAGAAGGTCGGGATTCATGCAGACAGAATACAGAATGACCGGTCGCGTAGCGCCGTGAAACAGCGTTCCGGTCAGGGCACAGGGCCAGAACGTAGGGCCGGAACGCAGGGCCGGCGCACGGGGGGCGACCGACCGCGCAGGTGACACCGGCGCTGCTGTGGTCAGGTGCTGGCCTGCGGGTCGCCGGGCACGCCACTGCTGATCGTCGGATCGGTGTCGATGACGCTGCGGTTCCGGCCGCTGCGTTTGGCGTGGTACAGCGCAGCGTCGGCCCGGGCCACGGCGCTGCGCGGGCCGGTGCTGGCATGCGCGCCACCGACCGAGACCGTGATGGGCCAGCGGTCCGGGGGGTGCGCGGTGGCCTGCACGGTGGCCTGCGCGGCGCCCAGTGTGGTGGCCTGTGCGGCGCCGTCCGTGGTGATCGCGGTCCCGGCGGCCCGGGGAGCGGCCCCATCCTCACCGGGCGCGGCCGGGCCGTGGGTGCCGTTCGTGCTGTGGGGGCCGTTCGTGCTGTGGGGGCTGTCCGGGCTGCGGGGGCTGTCCGGGCGCAGGTCCAGGGTCAGGCCAGCGGCGCGGCGCAGGCGTTCGGCGACCGCGTGCAGGTAGGGCTGCTGGGTGTTGCGCAGGATCACCGCGAATTCCTCGCCGCCGAAGCGGTAGGCGGTGTCGCCGGGCCGCAGGGCGGCCGCCAGGGCCTGCGCCACCTGCGTCAGCACGCGGTCCCCGGTGGGGTGGCCGAAGGTGTCGTTCACGCGTTTGAAGTGGTCGATGTCGATCATCAGCACGGCGTCGCGGGCGGTCAGGTACACGAGGTCCTGGTCGAACTGGCGGCGGTTCGCCAGGCGGGTCAGGGGGTCCAGCAGCGCCTGCGCCTGAAAGCGGGTGGTGAGTTGCAGCATCTGCAGGCGCGCGGTCAGGATCGACCCGCCGATCAGGAAACCCAGCATGTTGAACGCCAGCAGCGGCAGGTACGACGTGCGCAGCAGTTCCGGGCCGCCCGGCAGGAGACCCAGGGTCAGGCCGTACGGAATCAGGACCGGCGCGGCGTAGTACCAGCGTTGCAGCAGCGGCCGGTTGGGGTTGGCGAAGTTCACGTACGGACGCAGGAGACTGGCCGCCAGGATCACGAGCAGCATGCTGCTGACCCCTACCGGGACGCCCTGCCCGCCCAGGTAGACGCGGTAGGCGACGCTGGGCACGGCGATCAGCAGGCCCATGGGCGCCCCGTACCGCAGCGCGGCGAAGGCCAGCGGCACGGCCCGCAGGTCCATGACGACGCCCGGTGCCAGCTGGGCGGGGAACATCATCAGGATCACGCCGATCGATGAGAGCAGCGCGGCGCGTAGCCACAGCATGGGGCCGGTCTGCTCGGGGGGCCACGAGCGGTACGTGGCGCTCAGCAGGTAGGCCAGCGTGACGAACACGCACAGGTTGACGATCAGGTCCTTCCACATCATCGGTTGCCCGCCTGACCCCGGGGGGCGCGCATCAGGTGCGGACCGGTGGCAGGCCAGTGAAGTCCGCTGCGGGGGCGGGATCGCCCAGGTCCGGTGCGCCTGAGTCCGGGGTGCGGGGGTCCGGGTCGAGCGGGGTCACCTGACCGGCCTGCTTGGCGCGGTACATGGCCTGATCGGCGCGGCGCAGCAGGTCGGCCGGGGTGCCTGGGGTGGACGCGCCACTCAGGCCCAGGCTCACGCCGACGCGCAGACCGGACGGCATGCGCAGGGTCTGGGGCAGGTCGGTCGCCAGTTGCTGGGCGCGGCGCGCGGCGTCCGGGCCGGTCAGCAGCAGCGCGAACTCGTCGCCGCCGTACCGGGCGAGCAGTTCACCCGGCCTCAGCAGCGCGCTGATCCGCTGCGCCACGAAGCGCAGCACGGCGTCCCCGACCGCGTGGCCCAGGGTGTCGTTGATGGCTTTGAACCGGTCGAGGTCCATGACGCCCAGCACCAGCGTGCCGCTGGCCGGGGCGGCGCAGGCCAGCGCGAGTGCCCGGTCGAAGGCGCGGCGGTTGGGCAGGCCGGTCAGGGTGTCGGTGTGCGCCATGAGGTCCAGTTCCCGCAGGGCCAGTCGCAGGCGCAGTTCCGAGAGCACCAGTTCCGAGAACTGCGTCAGGACGTCGAGGTCGGCGGCGCTGAACGCGCGCGGGCGGGTGTCCATGACGCACAGGGTGCCCACGGCGTACCCGTCGTCGGTGACGAGCGGCACCCCGGCGTAGGCACGCAGGTGCGGGTCGTGCCGGACGGAGCGCAGCGCGGCGGTACGCGGGTCCAGCAGGGTGTCGGGAATGACCAGCGGCGCGCGCTGATCGACCGTGAGGGCGCAGATGGACTCGGCGCGCGGGTCCTGGCGGGTTGTGAAGCCGGTGGATGCCTTGAACCACTGGCGGTGGTCGTCCACGAACGTGACCGAACCGTACGGCGCGCGGAAGTACCGGGCGGCGAGGTCCATGATCCGGTCGAACTGCGGTTCCGGGTCGGTGTCCAGGATGCCCAGTGCCAGCAGTGATGCCAGCCGCGACGCTTCGGGACCGGCAGGTGCGGATTGTGGGGGCCGTTGTTCGGTCACGGTGTGTGCGGTTCCACCTCCCGGCGGTCCTGTGGCCGTTCGCCGGGCGTCGGAGGTGACGGCTGGAAACGGGGCGCGGAGCGTTGTTGGCGGGTTTATCGTAGCAGGTTCCGTCTGCACGCAGTCCTGACAGGGTCCGGGCGTTGCGGGGGCGGCCGGCTGGGTAGGCAGGCGTTTTGACAGGGGGGGGCCGGGTGGGTACGCTGGGCGTGTTATTCGTTAGCCGTCTAAGTACATTGAAGCTACGCGCTCCGCGCGGTTTACCCGAAAGATGAACGCAGTGAGTATTTCCGAGTCGTTCCAGTCTTCTGCCGCTCGCCCGTGCGTTCCCGGAGGTTCCCCTTGACCCGCCCCGCCCGCCTGACCCTGACCGAACTGAACGCCCTGAGCACCGACGCCTTCGCCGCGCACTTCAGCGGGGTGCTGGAGCACTCGCCGCGCTACGCCGCGCAGGTGGCCGCCGCCCGCCCCTTCCCGGACGCCGAGGCCGCCGCGCAGGCCTTCATGACCGCCGCCCGCAGCGGCACGCCCGACGAGCAACTCGCACTGATCCGCGCGCACCCGGACCTCGCCGGGAAGGCCGCCCTTGCCGGTGACCTGACCCCGGAAAGTGCCAGCGAACAGGCCAGCGCCGGACTGGACCGCCTGAGCGCCGACGAGTACGCCGAATTTCACCGCCTGAACGCCGCGTACCACACGCAGTTCGGGCTGCCGTTCGTGGTGTGCGTGCGCGAACACGACAAGGCCAGCATCTTCCGCGCGGCCCGCGAGCGACTGTCGAACACGCCGGAGCAGGAACGAGGGGCCGCCCTGCACGAGATCGGGCGCATCGCGCGCCTGCGGGTGCTGGACCTGATCGACCCCACTCCCTCCCCCACTCACACCACAGGAGCCACCATGACCGACCCCACCCACACCGACCCCTCCAGCCGCCCCGCGCCCGTGAAGGTCCGCCTGGGCAGCAACAACTACGGCAAGGCCGACGTGCGCCTGTTCAAGGTGTTCCGTGACCAGCCGGGCCAGCCGCAGGGCCGCCACGACATCAAGGACGTGTGGGTGCGGGTCGGGATGCGTGGCGATTTCGACGCCGCGCACGAGGCCGGGGACAACACCGGACTGGTCGCCACGGACACCGTCCGCAACACCATCTACGCGCTGGCCAGGGATCACCTGACGGGCAGCGTGGAGGCGTTCGGCAAGGACCTGATCCGGCACTTCGTGAGGGGTGGCCCGCGCGTGAGCGGCGCGTACGCGACCTTCACCGAGCACCTGTGGGACCGCCTGCCCGACCCGGCCCAGGCGGGCGGACACGACCACGCCTTCGTGCGGCAGATGCCCAAACGCACCGCCCGAGTGGACGGCGACGGGCAGACCTTCACCGTCGAGAGCGGCATCGACGAACTGTTCATCCTGAAAACCACGCAGAGCGGCTGGGCGGGCTTTCACCGCGACACCTTCACCACGCTGCCCGACACCACCGACCGCATCCTGGCGACCACCGTCACCGCCCGCTGGACGTACCTGAACGCCGAATGCGATTACGACGCCGTGTGGGCCGAGGTGTACCGCACGCTGCTGGAGGTCTTCCCGGACCACTACTCGCACTCCATGCAGCACACCCTGTACCGGCTGGGCGAGGCGGTCCTGACCCGCTGCCCGGACATCGAACGGATTCACTTCTCGTTCCCGAACCGGCACCACATTCCGTACGACCTGGCGCGCTTCGGGATCGAGAACGGCGGCACGATCTTCCACGCGGACGCCGAACCGTACGGCGTGATCGAGGGCTGGGTGGAACGCGAGTGAGTGGCACCGGCAACAGCACAGGCAGCCACGCAGGGCTCAGTACCCACGTGCTGGACACCGCGCGCGGCCGCCCCGCCGCAGGCATCCCGCTGGAACTGCACGCCGTGCAGGGCGACACGCGCACGCTGGTCACGCGCGCCGTCACCAACAGCGACGGCCGCACCGACGCGCCCCTGATTGCGCGCGGCGAGCTGCGGCGCGGCACCTTCGAACTGGTGTTTCACGTCGCGGAGTACTTTGCCGCGCACCGCCCGTCCGACCCGGCTGCGCCCGACACGACACAGGCCGCCCCCACGCAGGCCGATCCCTTCCTGGATGTGATCACGCTGCGCTTCACGGTCGCCGACGCGGGCGCGCACTATCACGTGCCGCTGCTGGTCAGCCCGTGGTCGTACAGCACCTACCGGGGCAGCTGAGGGGCGCGTGCCCACCGACCCGCCGCAGACCCGACCGGCGCAGGACGCCCGGCCCAGCACGGCCGCGCTGCTGGAGCGCCTGCGCCGCGACTGGCAGGCCACCCGACCCGACCTGAACGCCCAGCCCATGCTGAGCGTGCTGCGCCTGACCCGCCTGGGCGCCGCCCTGCAGGCCGAGGTGGACGCCCCCCTGCACGCCGAGGGCCTGAACGCCGCCGGGTGGGACCTGCTGCTCACGCTGTACCGTTCCGGCCCGCCGGAGGGCCTGAGCCCCGGACAGTTGAGCGAACTGAGTGCCGTCAGTGGCCCCAGCACCACCAACCGCGTCGCGCGCCTGCAAGCCCGTGGGCTGGTCACGCGCCGCACCGACGACCGCGACCGCCGCTCGGCCCGCATCACGCTGACGCCCGCCGGACGCGCCGCCGTGGAGCGCCTGCTGCCCGGCCACCTGCACCGCGAGGTGCGCGCGCTGGCCGCCCTGACCCCCGCCGAACTGGACACCCTGGACAGGCTGGCCGCGCGGCTGCTGGGCGCGCTGGAAGGAGGCGCCAGGGAGTAGACACTGGGGAGTAGGCAGCGCGCTGGAAGTCGGCGGAAGTACACACACAGAAAGGGGGGCCGCACGTTCAGCGCGGCCCCTCCCCTCTGTGTCTGTCTGTCCCCGCTTCAGTCGGCGGCGTTCACGGCCTGGGGGGCGTTCTTCACAATGGGCAGACCGTCGGCGTCCAGGGGTTTTTTCAGGACGCCCAGCATGACGGTGCTGATCACGGTGCCCGCCAGGATGGCGACCACGTACATGGGCAGGTTGGTCACGGCGTTCGGGATGAACAGCACGAAGATCCCGCCGTGCGGGGCGCGCAGCAGGCACCCGGCGGCCATGCTGATGGCTCCGGCGGCGGCGCTGCCGACCATCAGGCTGGGAATGACGCGCAGGGGATCGCGGGCCGCGAAGGGAATGGCGCCCTCGGTGATGAACGAGATGCCCAGCACCCCGGCGGCCTTGCCGGCCTCGACCTCGTCTTTCGTGAAGCGGTTCTTGAAGACCAGCGTCGCCAGGAACAGCGCCAGCGGGGGCGTCATGCCGGCGGCCATGGTCGCGGCGATGGGGCCGTAGACCTTGGCGCCCAGCAGGCCAGTGCTGAAGGTGTACGCGGCCTTGTTGATGGGGCCGCCCATGTCGAAGGCCATCATGGCGCCCAGCAGCGCGCCCAGCAGACCCGCGCTGGTGTTGCCCAGGCCCTGCAGCCAGGTGGTCAGGCCGGTCAGGGCGGCCGCGACGGGTTTCCCGATCACGAACATCATCAGCAGGCCAACGGCCAGCGTGCCCAGCAGCGGCAGCAGCAGCGTGGGTTTCAGGCCCTCCAGGGTGCGGGGCAGTTTGATGGAGCGGGTCAGCCACAGCACGATGTACCCGGCCAGGAAGCCCGCGATGATGCCGCCCAGGAAGCCGCTGCCGGTCAGTCCGGCGAGGAAACCGCCGATCATGCCGGGCGCGAGGCCGGGCCGGTCGGCAATCGAGAACGCGATGTATCCGGCGAGGACCGGCACGAACAGCCCGAACGCGCCGTTCGCGCCGATCTTGAACAGGGTGTTGCCGAGCGTTCCGGCGTACTTGTCCTCGTAGATGAAGATGCCCTGATCCCCGAACTGGAACGAACCGATGGCGAACGCGATGGCGATCAGCAGGCCGCCCGCCACCACGAAGGGCAGCATGTGCGACACGCCGGTCATCAGGTGCTTGTAGAAGGGGGGGACGCCCGCGTTCTTGCTGGCCTTGGCAGCGGCGGCCTGCGCCACGAAGTCCGGGCTGCTGGCATCCGCGCCGCCAGTGGCCGACGCGCCGTGCACGGTCGCCTGGGCCTGCGCGGTACGGATGACTTCCGAGCCGTCCTTGATGGCGGGCTTGGTGCCGGTCACGTACACGCGCTTGCCGGTAAAGCGTGACAGGTCCACGTTCGTATCGGCGGCAATAACGACCAGGTCAGCGCGTCGGATGTCCTCGGGCGTCAGGGTGTTCCCGGCGCCGACGCTGCCCTGCGTCTCGATCTTGGCGGTGTACCCGAGTTTCTTCGCGCCGCCCTCCAGGCCTTCGGCGGCCATGAAGGTGTGCGCGATGCCGGTGGGGCAGGCGGTGATGCCGACCACGTGCAGCGGGCCGCTGGCAGCGGCGGGTGCGGCGGGTGTAGCAGCGCCGCCGGGCGCGGCGCGGCCGATCAGGGCGGCGGCGTCGCGGATGGCGTCCTGGGTGCTGGCGCGCACGACGGTCTTCCCGGCGAAGCGGGACTCGTCGATGTTCACGTCGGCGGCGAGGATCACGGCGTCGGCGGCGGCGATGTCGGCGGCGCTCAGGGCGTCCTGCGTGCCGACGCTGCCCTGCGTTTCCACGCGGACGGTGTGACCGGCGGCCTGCGCGGCGCGGCGCAGCGCCTCGGCGGCCATGAAGGTGTGGGCGATGCCAGTGGGGCAGGCCGTGACTGCAACGATGTGTGCCATGGGTGAACTCCTGGGAAGGACGGACGCTGCCGGAAGGGAGGTGGCAGGAGGCGGGCGGAGGGGAACGGCGGGCATTCGGCGCGCAGGTGCGGGTGCACCGGCGGAAGGTTCAGGCAGGCGGGAAGGTCAGGCAGGCGGGAGGTTCAGGCGGGCGTGACCTCGACCTGCGCGGCCAGCGCGGCCAGCGCGGCGGGGTCCGGCAGGTGCGGGCCGAGGCGGGTGATGCTGCCGGCGCTGAAGCTCGTGGCGCGCCGCGCGGCATCCTCGACGCTCAGGCCGTCCAGGTGGGCGCTGACCAGTCCGGCGACCATGGCGTCCCCGGCCCCGACGGTACTCAGGACCTGCACGCGCGGCGGACGGGCGAACACCGCCCCGGCGGCCGTGACGATCAGCGCGCCGCGTTCGCCCTGCGAGACGGCCACGATCTGCGCGCCACGCGCGATTAGGTCACGGGCCGCCTGCAATACCTCGGCGTCCCCGTTCAGGCGGCGGCCCAGCGCACCTTCCAGTTCGTGGATGTTGGGTTTGATCAGGTCCGGCAGGACCGGCGCGGCCAGCGCGGCGTTCAGGGCGGCGCCGCTGGTGTCCAGCGCCACGAACACCCCGGCGGCGCGCAGCCCGGCCGTCAGGGTGGCGTAGTAGTCGGCGGGCACGCCGGGCGGGAGGCTGCCGGCCAGCACGAAGGCGTCCGCGTCGGCACTCAGGGCGCTGAGAGTCGCGTGCAGTTCGGCCAGGGTTTCGGGAGTGGCGCTCAGGCCGGGCAGGTTGATGTCGGTGGTTTCCTGCGCGGCGCCGTCCACGAGTTTCACGCCCACGCGGGTCGCGCCGCTCACGCGGATGAAGGCGTCCGTGACGCCCTTCTCGCGGAACAGGGCCTCGAAGGGCGCGGCGTTGTCGCGGCCCAGCAGGCCGGTCGCGGTGACGCTGAGCGCGCCGTCCTGACCGGCGCGGTTCCAGTCCGCGAGGATGCTGGCGACGTTCACGCCCTTGCCTCCGGCGTCCTGTTGCAGGCTCTGTCCGGCGTTCACCTCGCCGCGCTGCCAGCCGTCGGCGCGGACGGTCAGGTCCAGCGCGGGATTCATGGTCAGCGCCGTGACGCGCCGCGCCCCGCCGTGGCGTGCTTGCGGCATGCTCATGGGCGGCGTGCTCATGGGCGCAGCAGGGCGCGGACGGCTTCCGCGTTCGGCTGGGTGAGGGCGCGGGCGGCCAGGTCGCGCAGTTCGGTCAGGTCGTGCTGGCGCAGCGCGGCTTTCACGGCCGGAATCTGGGGCGGGCTGACGGACAGTTCCCGCACGCCCAGCCCGGTCAGGATCAGCGCGCCGACCTCGTCCCCGGCGGCGCCGCCGCACACGCCGACCCACTTGCCGTGCGTCTCGGCGGCGTCCACGGTCAGCTTGATGAGTTGCAGCACGGCCGGGTGCATGGCGTCGGTCTGGCGGGCCAGTTGCGGGTGCAGGCGGTCCATGGCGAGGGTGTACTGCGTCAGGTCGTTCGTGCCGACGCTGAAGAAGTCCACCTCGGCGGCCAGCAGCGGGGCCAGCAGCGCGGCGGAGGGCACCTCGATCATCACGCCCAGCGGAATGCGGGCCGCGCCGAGTTCCTCACGCACGCCGTCCAGGATGGCGCGGGCGCGGCGGAAGTCCTCGAGGGTGCTGATCATGGGGAACATGACGTGCACGTTCGGGTGGTCTTTCGCCACGCGGGCGATGGCGCGCAGCTGCGGCATGAACAGGTCCGGGCGTTCGAAGCACAGGCGGATGCCGCGCAGGCCCAGGAAGGAGTTGTCCTCGCGTTCCAGGCCCAGGTACGGTACTTCCTTGTCGCCGCCGATGTCCAGCGTGCGGATGATCAGCGGGCGCTCTCCCATGGCCTGCGCCATGGCGCGGTACTCGCGTTCCTGCTCGTCCTCGCTGGGCACGCTGTCGCGTTCCAGGAACAGGAACTCGGTGCGCATCAGGCCCACGCCCTGCGCCCCGGCGTCCAGGGCGCCGCTGGCGTCGGCGGCGCGGTTGATGTTCGCGGCGATCTCGACGGGTGTGCCGTCGCGGGTCGCGCCGGGTTCGTGGCGGGCGGCGCGGGCGCGGTCACGTTCGGCGTTCAGGACGCCCTGACGGTCCCGCGCGGACTGCAGGTCGGCCTCGCTGGGGTTCAGGTACAGGCGTCCGGCGCTGCCGTCCAGGATGGCGGGCGTGCCGTCCGGGATGTCCAGCAGGCCGGTTCCGGCGGCGACCACGGCGGGCAGGCCCAGGCCGCGCGCGATGATGGCGGTGTGGCTGGTCGGGCCGCCCTGCGCGGTCACGAAGCCCAGCAGGGCGTCCGGGCCGAGGCGGGCGGTGTCGCTGGGGGTCAGGTCCGGGGCGAGCAGGATGGCGGGGCCGCCCTCGTAGGCGCGTTCCTCGCCGACGCCCAGCAGGCGCCGCAGCACGCGCCGCTGCACGTCGCTCAGGTCGGCGGCGCGTGCGGCCAGGGTGGGATCGTCGAGTTTCTGCAACTGGCTGATGCGGTCCTGCGTGACCTGCTGGTACGCCCAGGCGGCCCCGTGCCCGTCGAGGATCAGGTTCACGGCGTCCTGCACGACACCCTCGTCGGCCAGCAGTTCCTGGTGCGCGGCGAAGATCGCGGCCCGCTCCTCGCCGTACTGCGCGCGGGTGCGGGTGATCAGGCTGTCGAGTTCGGCGCGCGCGTCGCTCAGGGCGCCGTCGAGTTGCGTGGCGGCCTCGCCGGGGTTGCCGGGCTGGTCAGTGACGGTGAGTTCCCCGGCGGCGTACTGGCGGGTCTCGCCGATCACGAGTCCGTCGGCGGCGGGCACGCCCTCGATGGTCGCGCCGACCTGGGTGGGCTGCCATTCGGGCGCGCGGCCAGCGCTGGCGGGCGCTCCGGCCTGCGGGACGGGGGCGCTCAGGTCGTCGCCCAGTCCGGCGCGGATGGCGTCGGTCACGGCGCGCAGGGCGGCCTCGCTGTCGGCGCTGACGGTGAAGGTCGTGCCGCGCGTCAGGCCCAGGCTCAGGATCTCCATCAGGCGCAGCGCGTCGGCGCTCTGGTCGCTGTCGGTACGGGTCAGGCGCACGCGGGCGCCCAGTTTGCGGACCAGTCCGGCCAGTGCGGTGCCGGGGCGGGCGTGCATGCCCAGCGGGTTGGGCAGCGTGACCTGCGCGCTGAACGGCAGGGCGGCGGCCGGGGCGGCGCCGGAGGTGGCAGCGGGGCGCGTGCCGGTCAGGGCTTCTTGCAGGTCGGCCGGGCTGCGGGTGGTGGACAGGCGCTCCACGAGGTTGTCGTCGGACAGCACGCGGGTCAGGCGGCGCAGGATGTCGAGGTGTTCGTCGCTGGCGGCGGCGATACCGACCACCAGGCGCACCTGCTCGCCGCCCTCGCCCCACGAGACGCCCTGCGGGAGTTGCAGCACGGCGATGCCGGTGCGGTGGATCAGGTGGCGGGTGTCGGGCGTGCCGTGCGGGATGGCGATGCCGCTGCCGAGGTAGGTGTTGGCCTGGGTTTCTCGCGCCAGCATGCCCTGCAGGTACGCGGGGTCGGTGTTACCGGCGCCTGCGAGCAGCGCGGCGACCTGTCTGATGGCGTCGTCCTTGCTGGCGGCCTGCGCGCCGAGTCGGATGAGCTGTTCTGGAAGCTCGATCATGTGCCCTCCTTGGTGGGCCGCATTCGGCGCGGCCGTCACTCAAACCTGCTGATTCCTGACGAATCGTGATTAATTTTGAGCAATTAAGAGCATACGGTCCACGGGTCAGGAAAAGCAAGTCCCTGTCCGGTCAGGCCACCCACACCGGGAGAACCACCGACCAGAACGCAAAAACGAACCACCAGACGCCACGCCGCCCACGCACACACACGGAACAATCCTGATCATACCCACCCGCCCGGCGCGCTAGGATGTGCGCAGATGAACGCACCCCTCGCGGAGGACCGCCTCCAGCGCATCCTGGACCTGCTGGCCCGCAACGGCAGCATGCGCACCACCGCCCTGACCCAGGCACTCGGCGTCAGCGGCGCCACCACCCGCCGCGACCTCGACACCCTCGAACGGCGCGGCCAGATCCGCAAGATGCATGGCGGCGCCGCCCTGGCCAGCCAGGACCAGCAGTACCAGGACCGCGCGCAACTCCAGCAGACCGCCAAGCAACGCCTCGCCGGGGCCGCCCTGAACCTGATCCGCCCCGGACAGATCCTGTACCTCGACGCCGGCACCACCGCCCGCACCGTCGCCCAGGCCCTGCGCCGCACCCCCGAACTGACCCGCACCCTGCGCGTCGTCACGCACGGCATCGACGTGGCGTACGAACTGAACGGCGAGTGCCCGCTGTACGTGGTGGGCGGCGACCTGTACGGCAGCACCTTCAGCCTCACCGGCCCCGACGCCCTGGACACCGTCCGCCGCTACCGCTACGACCTGTTCCTGGTCGGCTGCACCAGCATCGACCCCACGCGCGGCCTGACGAACAGCAACCTGATCGAGGCGCAGCAGAAGGCCGCCATCATCGCGCAGTCCACCCGCACCGCCCTGATCGCCGACAGCAGCAAGTGGGGCCCCGCCGGATTCGCCACCTTCGCCACCCTCGACCAGATTCACGACTGGGTCACGGACCACGCGCCCGGCGCCGCCCGCACCGCCTTCGAGGCGCGCGGCGTGACGGTCCACACCACCGACTGAAGCGGACTCCGATTGAAGGGGCTGCAAAGCCCGCCGGGTCCGAGCGGATGCGAGTTGGAGAGGAAGCGGACATCCGCAGTGAAACTGGCGACCCGGTCACGCATCGGGTCGCCAGTTTCATGTGACTGCGCCCCGTCTGCCTGCATGGCGGGTGTGGCGGGTGTTCCTGCGCCGGACACACCTGCGGGGCTTCACAGCGTGAAGTTGATTGCCGTACAGTGAAATTCAAGTTCAGCTTCTGAAAAATCCACGCCTGCCCCAGTGCCCCCCAGGAGACTCCCATGACCCAGTCCACGACCCAGCCGACCACCCTGACCGACCTGCCCGCCGGAATGACCATCAGCGCCCCCGTGACCGACGCGCAACGCGAGATCCTGACCCCCGAGGCCCTGGCGTTCGTGGCGGACCTGCACCGCCGTTTCGAGGGCCGCCGCCAGGAACTGATGGCCGCCCGCGAGGCCCGCCAGGAACGCCTGGACGCCGGGGAACGCCCGGACTTCCTGCCGGAGACCGCGCACGTCCGTGAAGGGGACTGGCGGATCGCGCCGCTGCCCGCCGACCTGCACGACCGCCGCGTGGAGATCACCGGCCCGGTGGACCGCAAGATGATCATCAACGCGCTGAACAGCGGCGCGCGGGTGTTCATGGCGGACTTCGAGGACGCCAGCAGTCCCACCTGGGAGAACTGCGTGGACGGGCAGATCAACCTGCGCGACGCCGTGCGCCGCACCATCCGCCTGGAAACGAACGGCAAGACGTATGTGCTGAACGAGAAGACGGCCGTGCTGCTGGTCCGCCCGCGCGGCTGGCACCTGCCGGAAAAGCACGTTCAGGTGGACGGCCAGACCGTGTTCGGGGCCTTCTTCGACTTCGGGCTGTACGCCTACCACAACGCGGCGGAACTGCTCGCGCGCGGCTCCGGGCCGTACTTCTACCTGCCCAAGATGGAGTCGCACCTGGAGGCGCGGCTGTGGAACGACGTGTTCACGCACGCCGAGGCGACACTCGGCCTGGATCACGGCGTCATGAAGGGCACGGTGCTGATCGAGACGATCCTCGCGGCCTTCGAGATGGACGAGATCCTGTACGAACTGCGCGACCACTCGGCCGGACTGAACTGCGGGCGCTGGGATTACATCTTCAGTTACATCAAGAAACTGCGCGCCCAGCCGGGGCACACGCTGCCGGACCGCGCGAAGGTCACGATGGCCGTGCCCATGATGCAGGCGTACAGCCGCCTCGCCATCCGGACCTGCCACCGGCGCGGCGCGCCCGCCATCGGCGGCATGAGTGCCTTCATCCCGGTCAAGGGCGACGAGGCCAAGAACGCCGCCGCCTTCGAACAGGTCCGCATCGACAAGGAACGCGAGGCGACGAACGGGCACGACGGCACCTGGGTCGCGCACCCCGGCATGGTGGCCCTGGCGACCGAGGTGTTCGACCGCCTGATGCCCGAACCCAACCAGATCGGCAGCGACAAGCAGATGGACCTGACCGTCACCGCCCGCGACCTGCTGACCCCCCCGGAGGGCACGGTCACCGAAGGAGGCGTGCGCGTGAACATGAACGTGGGCATCCAGTACCTCGCCGCGTGGCTGCGCGGGTCGGGCGCCGTGCCCATCCACAACCTGATGGAGGACGCCGCCACCGCCGAGATCAGCCGCGCGCAACTGTGGCAGTGGCGCACCGAAGGCGTGAAGTTGGACGACGGCCGCACCCTGACCCCGGAACTGTTTGACGCGCTGTATGACGAGGAGAGCAGCAAGCTGGGCGCGGACTTCGCGGACGCCGCGCGCCTGTTCCGGCAGACCGCCACGCAGTCCCCTCTGATGGACTTCCTGACCCTGCCCGGCTACGAGGCCCTCGCCTGACCCGGATTCCACTCGCATCCGCCCGGACCCGGCGGTCTTTGCAGCCCCTTCAACCGGAGTCCGTATGAGCAGCGACGAACCGCGCGCGCGCGCGGGCCGGGCGCGCGGCACGGACGCACCGGGCAGCGTCCGCACGCTGGAACGCGGGCTGGGCGTGCTGTGGGCGCTGGCCGGGCTGCGCGAGGCGACGCTGTCGCAGGTGGCGCGCGCCGCCGGACTGTCCCCCAGCACCGCCTACCGGCTGCTGGAAACGCTGCGGCAGCAGGGCTTCGCGGAGTGGGACGAGGCGTCCGGGCTGTTCCGGGTGGGCCTGCGGGCGTATCAGGTGGGCGCCGCCTTCGACGCCGCGCAGGCACTGATCGGCGCGGCGGGCAGCGAGATGCGCGCCCTGGTGGCCGAACTGGGCGAGAGTGCCAACCTCGCCGTGCTGCGGCCCGCCGCAAGCGGTCTGGAGGCCGCGTACGTGCATCAGGTGGAGGGGCCGCAACTGGTGCGGATGTTCACGCAGACGGGTGCCAGTGCGCCGCTGCACGCCTCGGGCGTGGGCAAGGTGCTGCTGGCCCCGCGCGACCCGGCCGAGGTGCGCGCCGCGCTGGAGGCCGCGCCCCTGGTGGCGTTCACGCCGCACACCCTGACCACGCCGGACGCCGTGCTGGCCGCACTGCAACGCGTGCGAGAGCAGGGGTTCGCGCTGGACGATCAGGAACGAGAACTCGGTGTGCGCTGCGTGGCCGTCCCGGTGCGCGGCGTGGGCGGCGAGGTCACGGCGGCCCTGAGCGTCTCGGCGCCCACCTCGCGCCTGACGCCGGGGGACGTGCCGCGCTTCCTGGCGGCGGCGCAGGCGGCGGCCGCGCGGATCGGGGCGCGGCTGGGCTGGACAGGGTGAGTGGGCTGGCAGAGTTGACCGGGCTGGATGGGTTGACCGGGCTGGACGGGTGGCGCCCGGACCACGGCGCGCGGCCTATGCTGCGGCGCATGGCGATCCCCCCCACCGGCGGGCGCACGTGAGCGCCGCGCCCCTCCTCTCCCCCGCCGCCCGCGAACTGGCCGCGCAGCTGCACGCGGCCCTGGCCGACCGCTGCGCCCAGCTGGACGGCACCGATCTGGACCACACCACACCGGCTGCCCCCGAGCCCCTCCCGGATTACCGCGCCGCGCCGGTCCCCGCCGACCTGCGGCCGGGCCGCGCGGAACTGATCGTGGAGGCCAGCGACCTGCACGCCCTGCGCGCCGCCCTGGTCAGTGGAGCAGACGCGGTCGTGATCGACTTCGACGATACCTTCTCGCCCACCCGCGCGAACGTGGCGGCGGCCTACGCGGCGCTGCCGGAGTGGCTGGCGGCCGCGGTGCCGCTGCTGGCGAGGCCACGGGCGCTGTACGCGCTGGAGGCGCACGAACCTTTCGGCGGGCAGCCGGGCCGCGCGGCGCTGTGCGACCTCGCCGCGCTTCTCACCGCAGGAGCAGGGCTAACGGCCGGGGCGGGCCGCACGCCACACCTGTACCTGCCGAAACTGGAATCGGTCGCGCAGGCGCAGGTCTGGGCGGACGCGCTGGCGCTGGCCGAGGCGCATCTGGGCCTGGGGCGCGGCACGCTGCGCGTCTGCCTGCAAGTCGAGACGTTCCCTGGCCTGCTGGCCGCCGACGCGCTGCTGTTCACGCTGCGCGACTGGGCGTTCGGGCTGAACGCCGGGCGCTGGGATTACGTGTTCAGCCTCGTGAAGACGGTGGGCGCGGACCTGGGCCGCCCGGTCCCGCCGCGCGCAGGGCTGGGCATGGACCTGGACGCCATGCAGGCCTACGCGCAGGCGCTGGTGGACGTGTGCCGGGCACGCGGGGCGCAGGCGGTGGGCGGCACGGCGGCCGTCGCGCCGGACCCCCGCGACCCGCAGCCCGCGCTGGACGCCGTGCGCGCCGACAAGGCCCGCGAGGCCGCGCAGGGCTTCCAGGGGGCCTGGGCGGGCCTGCCCGAGTTGCTGGACGCCGTGCGCGAGGGCCTGCGAGCCCCGCCTGCCGCTTCAGATGTGGTTCCGGTCACGCGCGGGCGACTGCTGGACCTGCCCCACCCCGGCCCGCTTGAGGGGGCCGAGGTGCTGGACACGGCGGGCCTCGCGCTGGACGTGTTCCGCGCGTGGCTGGCCGGACAGGGCGTCGTGACGCGCGGCGGGCGCATCGAGGACACCGCCACGGCGGAACTGGCGCGCGCGCTGCTGTGGCAGTGGGTGACGGTCCGCGCGCCCCTCGGCGGGGGCGATGCCCTCACGCCCGACACCTACCGCGCGCTGCGCCGCCGCCTCTGCCCGGACGACGCGCCCGAGGCGCAGTTGCTCGACCACCTCGTCCTGAACCCCGCGCCGCCCGCGTACTTCCCGGCCGAGGCGGCGCGGTTGAACCTCACCGACCCACCTGAAAGGATGCCGCATGACTGAAATCGACCCTATCGCTGGGCTGGCCGCTCGCGCCCGCGCCGCCTGCCTGGATCTCGCGCGCCTGACCGAGGTGCCGGGCGAGATCACCCGCACGTTTCTGAGCCCGCCCACGCGCGACGTGACCGCGTACCTGAGCGCCTGGGCTGCCGAACTGGGCCTGAGCGTGCGCGTGGACGCCGCCGGGAACCTCCGCGCGCGCCGCGAGGGACCGTCACCGGACGCGCCGACGCTTTACCTGGGCTCACACGTGGACACCGTGCCTGACGCCGGGGCGTTCGACGGCGTGCTGGGCGTCACGCTGGCCTTCGCGGTCGCAGGGGCGCTGCGGGACACGCCGCTGCCGTTCGCGCTGGAACTGCTGGCGTTCAGCGAGGAGGAAGGCGTGCGTTTCGGCGTGCCGTTCATCGGGAGCCGCGCCCTGACCGGCACGCTGGACCCGCTGCTGACCCTGGAGGACGCGCGCGGCGTGAGCGTGCGCGGCGCGCTGGAAGGGTACGGCCTGGACCCGGCCGAGCTGCCCGGCGCGCGGGTGAGCGGCCCCAGCGTGGGTTTCCTGGAATTCCACATCGAGCAGGGGCCGGTGCTTCAGGCGGCGGGCGCCAGCGTGGGCGTCGTGAGCGCTGTTGCCGGGCAGGACCGGCTGCTGCTGGACTTCGTGGGGCAGGCCTCGCACGCCGGGACCACGCCCATGGCTCACCGCCGGGACGCGCTGGCCGCCGCGGCGCGCTTCGCGGTGGCCGCCGAGGACCTCGCGCGCTCAGTGCCCGGTCTGGTCGCCACGGTCGGCGTGATGACCGCCCGGCCCGGCGCGATCAACGTGATTCCCGGCGAGGCGCACTGCACGCTGGATATCCGCCACGAGCACGACCCGGTGCGTGCCGGGGCGCTGAACACGCTGCTGGAAGCGGCGCAGGGATTCGCGCAGGAGCGCGGCGTGACCCTGACCGTCACGCACAAGATGGCGCAGCCCGCCGTCCCGATGGCCCCTGCCTTCCGCGACGGCCTGCGCCGCGCCGCCGCGCAGGTGGGCCAGCGCGCCCCGGACCTCGTGAGCGGGGCCGGGCACGACGCCATGATCCTGGCGGACGTGATGCCCGCCGCGATGCTGTTCCTGCGCTCCCCGAACGCCCTGAGTCACCACCCGGACGAGATGGCCGAACCCGCTGACGTGGAGGCGGCCCTGCGGGTCGGCGTGGCGTTCGTGCAGGACCTCGCCGCGCAGGGAGGGCGCTGATGGCGCTGGACCTGCTGATCCGGGGCGGCACGCTGGTCACGCCGCACGGTCCCCTCCGGGCCGACCTGGGCGTGCAGGACGGGCAGATCGTGAGCCTCGCGCTGGACGTGTTCGCGCCCGCCCGCACCGAGATCGACGCGACGGGCCTGCACGTCTTCCCCGGCGTGGTGGACGCGCACGTGCACCTGAACGAACCGGGCCGCACCCACTGGGAGGGGTTCGACACCGGCACGCAGGCGCTGGCGGCGGGCGGCGCGACCACCCTGCTGGACATGCCGCTGAATTCCAGCCCACCGCTGCTGAACCGCGCGGCCTTCGACGCGAAACGCGCGGCGGGCGAGGCGCACTCGCGGCTGGACTTCGGGCTGTGGGGCGGCCTGACCCCACTGAACCTGGGCGAACTGGACGACCTCGCCGCCTGCGGCGTGATCGGGTTCAAGGCGTTCATGAGTCACAGCGGCCTGGATGAATTCCCGGCCGCCGACGACGCCACGCTGTTCGACGGGATGCGCGCCGCGCGCCGCCTGGGACTGGTCGTGGGCACTCACGCCGAGAGCGACGGGTTCACGCGCACGCTCTCGCAGGTGGCCCGCACGCACGGGCGGCTGGGCGTGCGCGACTACCTGGAGTCCCGCCCGCCCGTCACGGAGGCCGAGGCGGTGGGCCGCGCGATCCTGTTCGCCGAGGAGACCGGCGCGGCCCTGCACCTCGTGCACCTCAGCACCGCGCGCGGCGTGACCCTGGCCGCCGAGGCCCGCGCGCGCGGCTTGGACGTCACCGCCGAGACCTGCCCCCACTACCTGCACTGGACCGGCGAGGACGTCGAACGCCTGGGCGCGCTGCTCAAGTGCGCGCCGCCCATCCGGGACGCCAGCACCCGCGAGGCCCTCTGGGCGGCGCTGAAGGCCGGGCAGATCGACACGGTCGGCAGTGACCACTCGCCCGCCCCACACGACCTGAAAACCGGGGACGACTTCTTCGCCATCTGGGGCGGCATCAGCGGCGCGCAGTCCACCCTGAACGTCCTGCTGGACGGCGGCTACCGGGCGCGGGACCTGCCGCTGGAACTGATCGCGGCCGTCAGCGCCCTGAATCCCGCGCGGCGCTTCCGTCTGGGCGGCAAGGGCGTACTGGAGGTCGGCATGGACGCCGACTTCGCCCTGGTCGACCTGAACGAGACCTTCCAGCTCACCGAACTGTTCGACCGCCACCAGGGCAACCCCTACCGTGGCGAGACCTTCCAGGGCCGCGTGCAGGCCACGTACCTGCGCGGCCAGCCGGTCTTCACGCAGACACCCACCGGCGCGCAGTTCAGCGACACCGTGCGCGGGCAGCTGCTGACGCCCGGCATTCATCCCACAGGAGAGGCATGAAACACCTTGGTTCCACCCGTTCCGCGTTGCGTGAGGCGCACGCGGTGATCACGCCCGAAACCTTCGTCCGCACGGGTCTGGCCGAGTGGCCGGGCAGCGCGGTCGTGCTGCACATCGCGCCCGTGATGGGCCTGGGGGCGCGGTTCGTGCAGTTCACGGCCGAGATGCCCCCCCACGCGCAGGCGCGCGAGTCCGCACACGGGTATCAGCGCTTCGTGTTCGTGCTGAGCGGCGAGGTGGACGTGCAGGTAGAGGGCGGCGAGGCGCGCACGCTGCGCGAATCCGATCACGTGTTCTTCCCGGCGGGCGTGATGCACACGCTGACGGCACGCGAGGCCACGCGGCTGGCGGTGTTCGAGAAGCCGTACGAGGCCGCGCCGGGTGTGGACGCCCCCCCGGTCTGCTGGGGGAACGAGCGGGAGAATCCGGGTACGCCGTTCGAGGGCGACGAGGGGCTGATCGCCCGCAAGTTGCTGCCGGACGACCCGCGCTTCGACTTCATGATGAGCACCATGAGTTTCGCGCCGGGCGCGACCCTGCCGTACCCCGAGATTCATTACATGGAGCACGGGTTGCTGATGCTGGAAGGCGAGGGCCTGTACAAGCTCCAGGAGGTGTACTACCCAGTCGTGGCGGGCGACGTGATCTGGATGGGCGCGCACTGCCCGCAGTGGTACGGCGCGCTGGGGAAAGTGTGGAGTAAGTACCTGCTGTTCAAGGACATGAACCGCCACCCGCTGACCGTCCTTCCCGGAGGAACCCGATGAGCCGACGCACCCTGCCCCTGACCGACCATTACGACGTGAGACGCGGCGAGGACGGCCACCGCCGCCTGCACCCGCTGGTGCGCGGCTTTCCGCTGCTGCGTTACCCGCTGCTGAACAAGGGCACGGCGTTCACCGAGGAGGAGCGCGTGGCGCTGGGCCTCGACGGGCTGCTCGCGCCGCAGGTGGATTCGCTGGAGGCACTGGTGGACCGCCAGTACGCCGAGTACCGCCTGATCGCGGACCCGCTGGACCGGCACGTGTTCCTGCGTAACCTGCAGGACCGCAACGAGGTGCTGTTCTACGCGCTGCTGTCCGCGCATGTCGAGGAGATGCTGCCCGTCGTGTACACGCCGACCGTGGGGCTGGCCGTGCAGCGGTTCAGTCAGATCTACCGTTACCCGCGCGGCCTGACACTCAGCACCCGCAACATCGACCGGGCCGCGCAGGCGCTGGCGAACGTGCCGCTGAACGACGTGCGGATCATCGTGGCGACCGACTCCAGCGCGATTCTGGGCATCGGAGATCAGGGGTTCGGGGGCATGGCGATCAGCATCGGGAAGCTGTCGCTGTACACCGTGGCGGGCGGCGTCGGGCCGGACAAGACCCTGCCAGTGGAACTGGACGTGGGGACGGGACGCGCCGACCTGCGTGAGGACCCCGCGTACCTGGGCGTGAAACACGACCGCCTGACCGGGGGCGAGTACCTGAGCTTCATCGACCGCTTCGTGGAGGCCACCCTGGAACGCTACCCGAAGGCGATCATCCAGTGGGAGGACTTCTCGAAGGACGCCGCCTTCACCATCCTGCACCGTTACCGGCGGGTCGTGCCGAGCTTCAACGACGATATTCAGGGCACGGGCGCGGTCGTGCTGGCGGGCGTCCTGAACGCCTGCCGACTCAAGGGCGAGGCGCTGAAGGATCAGGTCGTGGTCGTGCACGGGGCCGGTGCGGGCGGCGCGGGCGTGGCTGCCGCCATCCGCGAGGGCATGCGCCGCGAGGGCCTGAGCGATGAACAGATCGCCGCGCGGGTGTTCGTGCTCGATTCACGCGGCCTGCTGACCGACGACCGGCCCATGGAGGACTACAAGAAGAGTCTCGCCACGCCCCGCGCCCTCACAGGCGGCTGGGCCGGACTGGACCTGGAAAGCGTGATCCGCGAGGGGAAGGCCACCGTGCTGCTGGGCCTGAGCGGACAGGCGGGCATCTTCAGCGAGGCCGTCGTGCGGGCCGCGCACGCCAACACGCCCCGCCCGCTGGTGTTCCCGCTGAGCAACCCCACCGCGAACACGGAGGCGCTGCCCCAGGACATCCTGGCCTGGACGGACGGGCAGGCCATCGTCGCCACCGGCAGTCCCTTCGACCCCGTGCAGCACGCGGGCGTCACGCACGAGATCGGGCAGGGCAACAACGCCTTCATCTTCCCTGGCCTGGGCTTCGGCGCGGTCCTGGCCCGCGTGCGCGAGATCACCGACGAGATGGTCACCGCCGCCGCCTACGCCCTGGCCGACTACACGGCCGCGCACTGGCCCGAACGCACCTACCCGCCCGTGTCCGAACTCGGCGCGGCCAGCGTGCAGGTCGCCGTGGCCGTCATCCGGCAGGCCCTCGCAGACGGCGTCGCCACCGAATTCAGCATCCGCGACCTCGGCGACGCCGACCTGCTCGCCCTCGTGGAGCGTAAGTTCTGGCAACCGAAGTACCTGCCGTTCCGCACGGACGGTTGATGGTTGATGGCTGATGGCTGATGGCTGATGGCTGATGGCTGATGGCTGATGGCTGATGGCTGATGGCTGATGGGCGTCCCCACCTGCGCGGGGACGCCCATCGTCGTGGGTGGGGCGGGTCTAGCTTCCGCTGGCCTGCACGTCACTGATCTGCACGGCGTGCGGGTAGTGGATCAGCGTGACGCCGTGGGGCGGCAGTTCGATCCGGGTGCCGGCGTCGCCGCCGTCCGGGAAGAGGGTGCCTCCGGCTGGGACGGTCAGGGTCAGGGTGTCGTGCGGGTGGGCGTTCAGGACGTGCAGCAGTTGCGTGCCGTCCGGGAGGGCCGAGACGCTCAGGTCGGCGTGGGCGGGCAGCAGGGTGTGGGGCACGCCCGCGCCTTCCAGCACGCCGCGCAGCACGTCCCGCAGGGCGACCGGGGGCAGTTCGGTGCCCACGTACCACGCCTGTCCCTGCCCGGTGGCGTGGCGGGTCACGGCGGCCTGACCGGCGTAATAGCGTCCGTCGTAGGTGGCGACGGCCTCGGCGCCGTCCAGGTGCAGCACGTCGCACCAGTCGGTGACGGTGACCTGGGCGCCGTTCAGGGTGACGGTGTTCGTCTGGCCGGGCAGCAGCACGTCCCACTCCTCGACCCACAGGCCCAGCACGTCCCGCAGCGGCCCGCCATAGCCGCCCAGGTGAATGTGTTCCTGGCCGTCCACGACGCCCGTGAAGTACCCGGCGATCAGGTGCCCGCCGCGCTCCGTGAAGGCGCGCAACTTCGCGCCGGTCGTGTCGTCCATCAGGTACAGGTTCGGGAGGACGACCACGTCGTACGCGCCGAGGTCGCCGCCGGGCGCGACGAAGTCCACGTTCTGCCCGAGCGAGCGCAGCGCGGCGTACCAGCGGCCCAGCAGCGGCAGCAGCGGAATCACACCGGGTTTGCTGTCGATGTTCAGCGCCCACCAGTTGTGCCAGTCGAACATCACGGCGACCCGCGCGGGCACGCGGGCGTCCAGCAGGGGCGTCAGGGTCTTGAGTTCCGCGCCGAACGCCGTGACTTCACGCCACACCCGCGAGCGCTCCGGGCCGACGTGCTGCACGAGGCCGCTGTGGAATTTCTCCGCGCCGGCTTTCGAGGCCCGCCACTGGAAGAACATGATCCCGCTGGCTCCCTTCGCCAGCGCGAGGTGGTTGAGCATCCGCATCTGCCCCGGCGCCTTGGGCGCGTTGCGCGTCCGCCAGTTCACGGCGCTCGTCGCCTGCTCCATCAGGATCCAGCGGTTCCCGCCGCCCAGTGACCGGGTCAGGTCGAACACCATTCCGGCCTCCAGGTGAGAGTCCGGCTGGCCGGGGTCCGGGTAGGCGTCCAGGGACACCACGTCCTCCTCCTGCGCCCAGCGGAAGTAATCCAGGCCCGGCAGGAACCCCAGGAAGTTCGTGGTGGCGGGCACGTCCGGCGTGATTTCGGTCAGGATGCCGCGTTCCAGGGTGTGCAGTTCCAGGATGTTGTCGCTGCTAAAGCGCCGCCAGTCGAGCTGCTGGGTGGGATTGGCGTAGGTGGGCGCGCGGCGCGGCGGTTGGATCTCGGCCCAGTCGGTGTACCGCTGACTCCAGAAGGCGGTGCCCCAGGCGTCGTTCAGCGCGTCGATGGTGGCGTAGCGGGCTTCCAGCCACGCGCGGAAGCGGCGGGCGCAGTGCTCGCAGTAACACTGGTCGATGTGGCAGCCGTACTCGTTGTTGATGTGCCACAGTTTCAGCGCCGGGTGGTCCGCGTACCGGGTGGCGACGGCGCGGGTCAGGCGGGCCACGCCTTCACGCAGCGCCGGGTGGCTCGGGCAGTACAGCTGCCGCCCGCCGACCTCCAGCCGCACGCCGTCCACCGTCACCGGACGGGAATCCGGGTACTTCAGTGAGAACCACGGGGGCGGCGAGGCTGTCGCCGTCGCCAGATTCACGTCCACGCCGCCCGCGTGCAGCAGGTCCATCACCTCGTCCAGCCACTCGAAGTGGAATTCCCCCTCGGCGCGCTCCAGCAGCGCCCACGAGAAGATGCCCAGCGACACCAGATTCACGCCCGCCTCGTTCATCAGGCGGACGTCCTCGGCCCACACCTCACGCGGCCACTGCTCCGGGTTGTAATCCGCTCCGTAAATCACGCCATCGAACCGACGAATATCGAACATACGCACGCCCCTCAGAGCCGGGTCGCCCCCACCCACGGCGGGAACGCCCGGCAACACACTGCAAACTGCCCCGGACTGTAGCAGGCGAGTCCCGCTGCGAACAGCGGGGGGGTCTGGGCAGCTGGACAGCGCACCCAACGGGCGGCGGCCCCGCACCGTGAAGGAGGGGGCCGCCGCCGGGCCGGAGGGGGTCAGCCTCGCAGCACCTGTTCGATGCGTTCCAGCGCCCAGTCGAGGTCCTCGCGGGTGGTGACCAGCGGCGGCGCGAGGCGCATGGTGGTCTCGTGAGTTTCCTTGCACAGCACGCCCAGGTCGCGCAGCGCCTCGCAGTACGGGCGGGCCGGGACGTGCAGTTCCACGCCGATCAGCAGGCCGCGCCCACGCACTTCCCTGACCAGGGGGCTGTTCATGGCGCGCAGGCGCCCGCGCAGGTACTCGCCGAGTTCGGCGGCGCGGGCGGGCAGATTCTCGTCTTCCAGCACTTCCAGGCTGGCCTGCGCCACGGCGGCCGCCAGGGGGTTGCCGCCAAAGGTGCTGCCGTGATCGCCGGGCTGGAACAGGTCCATCACGGCGCGGCTGGCCAGCACGGCGCTGACCGGGTACACGCCGCCGCCCAGCGCCTTGCCGAGAATGACCACGTCGGGGCGCGCGGGCTCGTGATCCCCGGCCAGCCACTGACCGGTGCGGCCCAGGCCGGTCTGGATCTCGTCGGCGATCATCAGGACGCCGTGACGGTCGCACACGCCGCGCAGCGCGGTCAGGAAACCCTCGGGGGGCACGATCACGCCCGCCTCGCCCTGAATGGGTTCGTACAGCACGGCCGCCGTGTTCGGCGTGATGGCCGCCTCGATGGCCGCCGCGTCACCGTACGGGACGCGCACGAAGCCGGGCGTCAGCGGCCCGAAGGCGTCCCTGTACTGCCCCTCGCTGCTGAAGCTGACCAGGGTGGTGGTGCGCCCGTGGAAGTTGCCGTCCATGACGATGATCTCGGCCTGGTGGTGCGCCACGCCCTTGACCTCGTACGCCCACTTGCGCGCCAGTTTGATGGCGGTCTCCACGGCCTCGGCGCCGGTGTTCATGGGAATCACGGCCTCGAAGTTCAGGAGGCGCGTGACGGTCTCGTAGAACGCGGCGAGGCGGTCGTTGCGGAACGCGCGGGAGGTCAGCGTGACCTGCTGCGCCTGCTCGGTCAGCGCGCCGATGATGCGCGGGTGGCAGTGCCCCTGGTTCACGGCGCTGTACGCCGAGAGGCAGTCCAGGTAGCGGCGGCCGTCGGTGTCCCACACCCAGGACCCCTGGGCGCGGTGAATGACGACGTTCAGCGGCTTGTAGTTGTGCGCGCCGAGGGCGTCCTCGCGGCGCAGCAGGTCGGCGGCGGTGCCGGGGGCGGGGGTCCGGCGGGTCTGTTCGAGGGTACTGGTCATGGTGCTCCTTCGCGGCGCGCGGGCCACGGTCCGGGTCAGTGAACGGCCCACGGGGAGGGCCGGTGCGGTTCTTCACCCTGATGGTAAGGGCTGAACTGGCTGGCGAAAAGAGCCAGAACCCACCAGAAACGACCAGCCAGTTGCACATGGCCCGGCCCGGAAGCGACCGGAAAAAGCCCCCTCCCACGCGGGAAGGGGGCCGGGACCGGCAGGGCAGGTCAGCCGCTTACTTGCAGCGCACGTCCTGTCCGAAGTACGACTTCGAGATCTTCGCGTACGTGCCGTTCGCCTGCACGGTCTTCAGGTTCTGGTTCACGGCGCTCAGCAGGGTGCTGTTGCCCTTGGCAACCGCCATGGCCAGTTTCTCCTGGAACATCATCTCGCCCTGCTGCAACTTCTTGCCGTTCAGTTTCAGGGCTTCCAGGCCGTAGAATTTCTCGTTCACCATGGCGTCCACGCGGCCGCTCATCAGGGCCTGCAGGGCGTTGGCGTTGTTGGGGTACACGCGCAGGTTCTTCTCGCCCGTGACCTTCTTGATCTGATCGACGTAGGTGGTGCCGACCTGCGTGGCGACCGTCTTGCCTTTCAGGTCCGCCGCCGTTTTCGGGCCGCCGGGACGGCTGACGATCAGGCCGCCGCTGCAGTAGTGCGGGAGGCTGAAATCCACGGCCTTGGCGCGCTCGGGCGTGATGCCGTGCGAGGAGATCACGAGATCGAAGCGGTTCTGGTTCAGGCCGATCAGCAGGCCGTCGAACGGCTGGTTGATCCACTCGGCCTTCACGCCCATCTGCTTGGCGATGGCGTTCCCGAGGTCGTACTCGAAGCCTTTCATGGTCTTGCCCTCGAAGTACGTGAACGGTTTGAATTCGGCGTTCGTGCCGATCTTGATGGTGCCGGACGCCTTGATTTCTTTCAGGGTGCGGGCCTGCGCGCCCGTGGACAGCAGAGCGGCGGAGAGAACGGCGGCGCCGGTCAGCAGGGGAAGAATTCGGGTCATGATGCCTCCAGAGGAGCAGAGTGTGAGGTGAACAGTGAGAGGTGCAGGACGTGCAGGGGCCGGTGCCCCGTGAACCCCGAGCGGGACCGGGGCGGGGCGGGCCGGAACCCGCAGGGGATCATAGCCGAGGTTTCTGTCACCAGTCTGATAGGAGGGTTCAGGCTGACCGGACGCGGCCAGCCTCTTCACCGCCCATCTATTCGCGGCTGGCCTGTTCGATGGCGCGCGCCAGCACCTCTGCGCCGCGCTGCACGTCCGGCAGGGTCAGGCCGCCGTACCCGAGCAGCAGCCCGTTGCGGTCCGGGGCGTTCAGGTAGTACGGGTCGAGGCTGGGAATCGTCACGCCCTGCGCGCGGGCCAGTGCGGTCACGCGGGCCGCGTTCAGGTGCGGCGCGAGTTCCAGGTGGGCGTGCAACCCGGCTTCCAGGCCCATCAGGCGGGCGTTCCCGCCTGATGGGTGCAGGGCGCCACTGAGGGCGGCGCGGCGCGCGGCGTACGTCTTGCGCATGCGGCGGATGTGGCGTTCCAGGTGCCCGTCCGTGACCATCAGCGCCAGGGCGCGCTGCACCGGCCAGGACGTGTGAAAGTCCGCCTTGCTCTTGATGCGCAGCAGCCGCTCGCGCAGCGGCCGGGGCGCCACGACGTACCCGACCCGCACGGACGGAGCCAGGACCTTCGAGAAGGTGCCCAGGTACACCACGTTCCCGCCAGTATCCAGGGACGCCAGTGACGGCAGCGGGCTGGCCCCGTAGCGGAATTCGCTGTCGTAGTCGTCTTCGAGGATCAGGGCGTCGTGCGTCTGCGCCCAGTCCAGCAGCGCCAGCCTCCGGGCCACGGACAGCCGCACGCCCAGCGGGAACTGGTGGCTGGGCGTGGTGTACAGCAGGATCGGGGCGTCTGCGGGCCGCGCAGTCAGCAGCGGCTCCAGGTTCAGGCCGTCATCGTCGACGGGCAGCGGCACGATCCGCGCGCCCGCCTCCTGAAAGATCTGCCGGGCCAGCCGGTACCCGGGTTCCTCGAACGCCACGCGGTCACCGGGTTGCAGGGTCGCCTGCGCGATCAGGTTCACGCCCTGTACCGCGCCGCCCGTGATGATCACGTCGTCCGCGCGGCACGCGAAACCACGCGCGCGTTTCAGGTACGCCGCGACCGCCTCCCTGAGCGCCGGGTCGCCCGCCGGGTCGCCGTAATCGCCGGGCAGGGCCGTCAGGGTCGCCCCGCGCCACACGCGCCGCCAGCCGCTGCCGTCCAGCGTGGCCGTGTCGGTCTGCCCCACCCGGAATTCCAGCGTTCCGGCCGGACTGGGCGCCTCGATCAGCGGTTCCGGCACGGGCCGCTGCAACCAGCGCGCCCCGGTCGCCGGAGCGGGCCGCGCCGCCTGGGCCGCCTGCGTGCCGTCCGGAAGGTCCGGCGCGACGAACGTGCCCGAACGGTCCCGGCCGCTCAGGTACCCCTCGGCCAGCAGGTGCTCGTACGCCTCGAACACCACGTTGCGGCCCACGCCCAGCGACGCGGCCAGCGCGCGGGTCGAGGGCAGACGCTGACCGGGTTCCAGCAGCCCGCCGCGCACCGCACCCCGCAACTGACCGGCCAGTTGCCGCGACAGGCTGCCGGGCCGGGCGCGGTCCAGCGTGAGGATCAGATCGGCCGGGAGGGCCGCCCGGCGCGCGGGCACGGGGTCCGGCATGAGCAGTGATACCACGCGGGTCCGCCGGGCACAGCCGAACGGCGCACCCCGAACCCCTGCGGTTCGTGAATCACCACCGGATGCAACTGAAAGAATTCTGATGCAGTTCACGGCCTACCATGTCCGCATGACACGGATTCCGTCTGTTTCGCTGATACCCCGGAACCCCACCGGGTTGTCAGCTCCACGCCCGGAACCCGCCCTGATCCCACTCGCATCCGTTCGGATTGAATGGGTTTTGCAGTCCATTCAATCGGAGTCCGTATGACACCCCCGACCGCCGCCGACCTCCCGGACCCGCGCGACGGGACCGGCAGCACACCGGACCTGTCACCGGAACAGCTGTACACCGCGCAACTGGAACGGTACGCCGCCGAGTTCGGCACGTTGTTCCTGCGCTACAAGACCCAGGCGGCAGAACTGGAAGCCGCCACGCGCGCCGTCGTGAACGCGTTCGTGATCGCACTCGGCGCGCACGACCCGTACACGCGCGAACACACGCAACGCGTGCAGAACGCGGCGCTGCGGACCGCCCGCACGCTCGGCTGGTCCCCGGAACAACTTGAGGACGTGCGGCTAGGCGCGGTCCTGCACGACATCGGCAAGACGTCCATCTCGGACACCATCCTGCGCAAACCGGGCCGACTGAGCGACGAGGAGTACGGGCAGGTGCGGCGCCACCCGGTCATCGGGTCGCACATGATCGCCGGGTTCCCCGCGCTGGCATCCGCGCGGGCCTTCGTGCTGCACCACCATGAACGCTGGGACGGACGCGGATACCCCGACCGGCTGGGCGGCCTGGACATCCCGGTACAGGGACGCCTGCTGGCCGTCTCGGACGCCGTGGACGCCATGCTGGCCGACCGGCCCTACCGCGCGGCCCTGAGCCTGAATCAGGTGCTGACCGAACTGAAGGCCGGAAGCGGCACGCAGTTCGACCCGGACATGGTCGAAGCGTACCTCGCGTCCGGCGCGCTGGACCTGTACCTGCTCCGCCCCGACGACACCACCCCGGACGAGCACCCCACCGGCACCTGATACGGACTCCCATTCAATCGGAGTCCGTATCAGCCCTGGTTGCCCCGGTACGCCCAGCCGGTCAGGCGCGACTCGATCAGCGCGAAGATGGCGTACAGCACGACGCCCATGGCGCTGACCAGCAGCACACCGCCGAACACCAGCGGCACCTGGAAGGAACTGGCCGCCTGGTTCATCATCACGCCGATGCCCTTGTTGCTGGCGGCCAGTTCGCTGATGATGCTGCCCACGAAGGCCAGCGTCACCGCGACTTTCAGGGACGCGAAGAAGTACGGCAGGGCGCGCGGCAGGCTGACCTTCGAGAAGACCTCCCAGGGCGAGGCGCCCAGCGCGCGCAGCAGCTCGCGCGGCTCGGGCTCCACGGTGGCGAGGCCGGTGGCGACGTTCACGACCACCGGGAAGAACGAGATCAGGAACGCGGTCAGCACCGCCGGGACGGGTCCCACGCCGAACCAGATGACCAGTACCGGCACCAGCGCCGCCTTCGGCACGGCGTTGAAGCCGATCAGCAGCGGGTACAGCGCCTGATACGCCGTGCGGTTCAGGCCCACCAGCGCGCCCAGCGCGACCCCCAGCACGACGCTCAGGGCAAAGCCGATCAGGGTGGTGGTCAGCGTCTGCGCGGCGTGCCCCGCCACGGCCGGCGCGAACTGGAAGACCGACGCGACCGACGCGCTGGGCGTGGGCAGAATGAACGGCGGGATGCTGAACAGTCGGCACGCCAGTTCCCACACGGCGAAGAACGCCAGGATCGCCAGGGTGGGCGGCACGAGCGGGCGCAGTCTGCTCAGGGCGGCGGGCGGCAGGGCGCGCGGCACCGGGGCCACGCCGGGCGTTCCGGTTTCCAGACTCACGGCAGTACCTTCACGAGACAGCCTCCATGAGTTCCTCGGCGCGGATGGGTGAGCGCAGGCCGCCCACGTGGGCGCGCAGGTCGTGGATCACGTCCGTGAATTCGGGCGTGAAGGTCAGGTCCAGCGTGCGGGGCCGCGCGAACGGCACCTCGTGTTGCGCGGTGAACGTGCCGGGCCGGGCGCTCATGACGTACACCGTGTCGGCCAGCAGCGCCGCCTCGCGCAGGTCGTGCGTGACCAGGATCACGGTGGGCCGCGCGCCCATCCACAGCGCCTGCAACGCCAGCCACAGTTCCTCGCGGGTGAAGGCGTCCAGCGCGCTGAACGGTTCGTCCAGCAGCAGGAACTCCGGCGCGTGGATCAGCGACCGCACGAGGTTCACCCGCTGCTGCATCCCGCCCGACAGCTCCCAGGGGTGTTTATCCACGAAGTCACCCAGGCCCACCGCCGACAGCAAGCGCCGCGCGCGGGCCACGTAGGGCGCGGGGTCGCGGCGGTACGCGGCCCTGTGTTTCGGTGAGACCTCCAGCGGCAGCAGCACGTTCTGCAACACCGTGCGCCACAGCAGCAGGCTGGGATTCTGGAACGCGATGCCGGTGTTGCCGGTCGCTTTCGGGGGGACGCCGCTGATCAGTGCCTTGCCCGCCGCCGGGGGCATCAGCCCGGCCACGAGGCGCAGCAGCGTGCTCTTGCCGCAGCCGGACGGGCCGACGATCGCGACGAACTCGCCTTTCTTCACGGTCAGGTTCACGTCCTGCGCGGCCAGTGTGCCGCCGGGGCCGCCGTAGCGCATGTGTACGCCGCGCAGGTCGATGGCCAGCGGCTCCGTGGTGGAGGCGGCCGTGGTGGGCGCGGCCGTGATGGGCGCGGCGCTCACTTCACCTTCCGGTCGGCGGCGGGCGGCAGGTACGACGTGTCGAACACGTTCGTGGGCGTCAGGCCCCTGGGCAGGTCGAAGGCGTTCTGCACGACCGTGATGCTGCTTTTCAGGCGGTCCGGGCGCACCAGCCCCAGCCCCAGCGCGCGGGTGTCCTTCGTCAGGACGCTGCCGCTCAGGGCCAGTTTCAGCCGCTCGGTTTCCAGCGCCGGGTTGATCAGCGCGTTCTTCTTCTGCAACGAGGCGATGGCAGCTGCCGGGTCCCTGATCGCGTCCTTGAGGCCCTGGTTGATGGCGACCAGCATCCCCTTGACGACCGCCGGGTTCTTCTTCGCCCAGTCGGCCCGCACGATGATCGCGTTGCCGTACAGGCCGCTGATGCTCTGCGCGTACGGGAAGACCGTGACCTCGTCGGCCTTCACGCCCAGTTGCCCCAGGCTCAGCAGGGACGTGAACGTGAAGCCCGCGATGCCGTCCGCCTGCTTGCGGGCCAGCATCGGCTCGCGCAGCCCGCCGTCCACGCTGACCCACTTCACCTTGCTGGCGTCGATCCCGTTGGCCTCGGCAAACGCCGGGAACAGGCGGCGCGAGGCGTCCCCGACCGGGGCGGCCAGCGTCCTGCCTTCCAGATCCTTGGGTGTCTTGATGCCGCTGCTCTTGAGGACCAGGATCGCGTGCGGGGGCGCGTTGTACACCATGTACACCGCCACCAGCCGCTGCGCCGGGTTGCGGGCGTTGAATTCCATCATGGCGTTGATGTCGCCGAAGCCCATGTCGTACGTGCCGCTCGCGATCTTGGTGACGGCGTCCCCGGAACCGAAGCCCCGGTCGATGGTCACGTTCAGGCCCTGCTTCGCGAAGTACCCCCGGTCGGCGGCCAGCAGGTACGGCGAGCCGGGCCCCTCGAAGGCCCAGTCGAGCGTGAAGCGCACGTTCGTGCCCTGCGCGGCGGCCAGCGAGGAGAGCGTCAGGGCCAGGGTGGCGGTCAGGATTCGGTGGGTCATGGATCTCCTTGAGAGGTGCATTCAGACGCCCAGGTAGCGCTGGACGGTGTGGGTGGGCGTGTCGGCGGTGTGGCCGGTCTCGACGACGCGCCCCTTCTGCATGACGTAGTAGCGGTCGGCGAAGGCCCACGCGAAGTCCAGGTACTGCTCGACGAGCAGCACGGCGACGCGCAGTTCGGTGCGGATGCGGGTCAGGGCCACCTCGATCTCCTGCACGACGCTGGGCTGGATGCCCTCGGTGGGTTCGTCCAGCAGCAGGTAGCGGGGTTGCGTGACGAGCGCCCGGCCGATGGCGACCTGCTGTTGCTGCCCGCCGGACAGGTTCCCGGCGCGGCGTCCGGCCATGTCGCGGCAGATGGGAAACAGGTCGTACACGAGGTCCGGAATCTCGCGTTTCGCGGCGGCGCGGCCTGACAGGGCCGGGAGGCCCATCAGCAGGTTCTCCTCGACGGTCAGGTGCCCGAACAGCCCGCGTCCCTGTGGCACGTACGCCAGCCCGCTGCGGGCGCGGGTGAAGGCGGGTTCCTGCTCGACCTGCGCGCCGTTCAGGCGCACGCCGCCGCCCGTGACCGGGTGCAGGCCCGTGATGGCGCGCAGCAGGGTGGTCTTGCCGACGCCGTTGCGGCCGATCAGCGTGACGGCCTCGGCGTCCGCGATTTCCAGGTCGATGCCGAACAGCACGGGGCTCTGCCCGTACGCGGCGGTGACGCCTTCCAGTTTCAGCATGGGGGCTCCTTTGAAGTGCCGGAGGCAGAAGGCGGATGGCTGAAGGCCGACAGGGGCGGGAGGAGCTTTCTGCGTTCAGCCATGCGCCATCAGCTCCCTGGGTCTGCCGAGGTAGATCTCCATGACGTCCGGATCGGCGCGCAGGGTCTCCAGGTCGCCCTCGCGGAACACCTGTCCCTGGTGCAGCACCGTGATGGGCGCGTTCAGGAGTTCCACGAAGTGCATGTCGTGGTCGATGACGAGCACGGTGTGCCGCCCGGCCAGGGTGTGGATGAGGTCGGCGGTCTGCGCGGTCTCCTGCGCGGTCATGCCGGCGGTCGGTTCGTCCAGCAGCAGCAGTTGCGGGTCGGCGGCGACGACCATGCCGATCTCCAGCCACTGCTTCTCTCCGTGCGCCAGGGAGGCGGCGGGCACGTCGGCCCGTGCGGTCAGGCCGGTCAGGTGCAGCAGTTCGTCGGCGCGGTCCTGTTCGGCGCGGGTGGGGGCCTTCAGGATGCCCAGCACGCCCTTGTCGCGGCGGGCGGTGAGCAGCAGGTTCTCGCGGACGCTCAGGCCTTCCAGCACGCCCGGAGCCTGGAATTTGCGGCAGATGCCCAGGCCCGCGATGCGGTGCTCGGGCAGCTTCGAGATGACCTGCCCGGCGAAGCGCACCTCGCCGGTGTCGGGGCGCACCTTGCCGATGATCGTGTCGAGCAGGGTGCTCTTGCCCGCGCCGTTCGGTCCGATCAGCACGCGCAGGCTGCCCTTCGGCACGGACAGGCTGAGGTTGGTGATGGCCTTGAAACCGTCGAAGGATACCGTGATGTCCCGCACGTCAAGGAGTGTTTGTGTGTCAGACGGCATCGCTCACCTCGCGGGTGACCGGGTTCTGCGTCACGGGATTCTGGGGCGCGGGGTTCTGGGGCGTGGGCGTGGGCGCAGGCGCGCGGCGGCGGCCTCCGATCAGCCCGGCCGCGCCCTGCGGCATGACCAGTACCACCAGCACGAACAGCGAGCCCATGACGTACAGCCACGCGTCCGGCGCGGCGCTGGAGATGCGGTCCTTGGCGAGTTGCCCGACGACCAGCCCGGCCGCCGCGCCGATCAGGCTGGCGCGGCCGCCGAGTGCCACCCACACGACCAGTTCGATGCTGAACGCCGTGCCGATCATGGCCGGAGAGATGGTGCCCAGGTGCAGCGTGTACAGCGCGCCGGACACACCGGCCAGCAGGCCGCCCAGCATGAACGCCGCGATCTTGAACGCCGCCGGGTTGAAGCCCAGGAAGCGGGTGCGGTTCTCGTTGTCGCGGATGGCGGTCAGGATCGCCCCGAACGGCGTGCGCAGCAGCAGGGCCGTGCCGCCCAGCGCGAGCGCCACGAACAGCAGCGTCACCCAGTACAGGCCGTGCGCCACACCGGCGCCGCGCAGGTTCACGCCCAGGAACGTCTGGAAGTCCGTGATGCCGTTCGTGCCGCTCGTCAGGCCCTGCGAGCCGTTCAGCCACGTCACGAACGCCAGCAGCAGCGCCTGCGTGATGATGCTCACGTACACGCCGGTGATCCGGCGGCGGAACATCAGCCACGCGACCAGTCCGGCCGCCGCCGCCGGGAGGATCAGCACCATCGCCAGCGCGAACGGCGCACTCGCGAACGGCGCCCAGAACCACGGCAACGCCTCCACGCCGTTGTACAGCATGAAGTCCGGCAGTTCGCCCTTCGGGGTCGCCACGAGTTTCAGGTGCATGGCCAGCGCGTACCCGCCCAGCCCGAAGAACAGCCCCTGGCCCAGGCTCAGGATGCCCGCGCGGCCCCACACGACCATGACGCCGACCGCCGCGATGGACAGCGCCAGCACCCGCCCCAGCAGCGTCAGCGGGTACGCGCCCAGGTACAGCGGCGCGAACGCCAGGGCGATCAGCACGGCGATCACGGCGACAGTGCTTGAGGACAGGCGCGTCACGCTTCCTCCAGTGCCCGCGACTTCGTGGGAATCAGGCCGCGCGGCTTCCACTGCAGGAACGCCACGACCAGGACCAGCAGGATCGCCTGCGCGAGGCTGACGCTCGTGAAGCCCTCGGCCAGCGCGGTCACGAAGCCGAGCAGCACGGCCGCGACCGCCCCGCCCAGCACGCTGCCCACACCGCCCACCACAACGACCAGGAACGCGTTCACGATGTACGCCGCCCCGACCGTGGGGTTCACCGGGGCGATCAGGGCGAGGCCCACGCCCGCCACACCCGCGATCCCCGCCCCGAGCGCGAAGACGAGCATGTCCAGCGAGCGGGTGTTCACGCCCAGCGCGGCGGCCATCTCGCGGTTCTGGTTCACGGCGCGGACGTGCATGCCGAAGCGTGAGCGGTTCAGCAGCCACCACATCCCCGCCAGCACCACGGCCGCCAGGACGATCACGAACAGCCGCACGAACGGCAGGGTCACGTCGCCCAGTTGCCACGCGCCGCCCAGCCACGCGGGCGCCGTGACGGGCACGCCGGTACTGCCGAACAACTGCCGCGCCGCCTGTTGCAGGATCAGGCTGATCCCGAACGTGGCGAGCAGCGTGTCCAGCGGGCGGCCGTACAGGCGGCGGATGACCGTGAACTCCATGACGGCGCCCAGCAGCGCGGCGCCCAGGAACGCCAGCGGGAACGCCGCCCACAGCCACGCGTCGCCCAGGGTCGGCCCGGCCCACTGCGCCGCGAGGTACGTGAGGTACCCGCCGACCATCAGGAACTCGCCGTGCGCCATGTTGATCACGCGCATCAGCCCGAAACTCAGCGCGAGGCCCAGCGCAGCCAGCAGCAGGATCGACGCGACCGACAGGCCCGTGAACAGCTGCCCGGAAATAAACGTGAAGTCCATCTTCCCTCCTCGAAAGGGTGAGCGGGACGCAGAAGTGGCTGTTCGCCGCTTCCCGCGTCCCACTCAGCCGGGGCGGCTTACGGGCAGGTCTTGCCGGGGAAGGCGAGCTTGTCGTACGGTTCGGGCTTCACGACGCCCTTGCTCTGCGCGACGACCCTGAACTGCCCGCCCGCACCGGAAATGCCGGTGTACACGGCCTGCGTGAGGCTGCCGTTGGGCGCGACGGTGATCTTGCCGAGCGGGCTGTCCATGCTGATGCCCACGATGGCCTTGCGGACCGCCATGGGGTCGAAGCTCTTGGCCTTCTCGACGGCGGCCTTCCAGAGGTACACGTCCATGTACGCGTGCGCCATGGGGTCGGTGATGGCGGCATCCTTGCCGTACTTCTTCTGGTACGCGGCGACGAACTTCCTGTTCGCGGGGTTGGGGAGGCTCTGGAAGTAGTTCCAGGTGGCGTACTGGCCGTTCAGGAGCCCCGTGCCGATGGCCTGCGCTTCCTGCTCGGCGATGGAGAAGGAGATCACGGGCAGGGTGCTGGCCTTGTACCCGGCGGCCTGGTACTGCTTGAAGAACGACACGTTGGAGTCGCCGTTCAGGGTGTTGATGATCACGTCGGGTTTGGCGGCCTTGATCTTGTTGATGACGGAGCTGAACTCGGTGCCGCCCAGCGCGACGTACTCCTCGCCGGACAGCGTGGCTTTCTTCGCGGCGATGTGCTTTTTCAGGATGAGGTTGGCGGTGCGGGGGTACACGTAGTCGCTGCCGAGCAGGAAGATCTTCTTGTAGCCCTTGCCCAGCGCCCATTCCAGGGCGGGCAGGGCCTGCTGGTTGGGTTGCGCGCCGGTGTAGATGATGTTCGGGCTGCATTCGTTGCCCTCGAACTGCACGGGGTAGAACAGCAGCCCGCCGTTCTTCTCGAACACCGGGAGCATGGATTTACGGCTGGCGCTGGTCCACCCGCCGAACACCGTGGCGACCTTGTCCTGGGTCAGGAGTTTCTCGGCCTTGGTGGCGAAGGTGGGCCAGTCGCTGGCGCCGTCCTCCTTGACGACCACGATCTTCCTGCCCATCACGCCGCCCGCCGCGTTGATCTCGTCGATGGCGAGTTGCGCGGCGTTCGCGACCGTGATCTCGCTGATGGCCATGGTGCCGGTCAGGGAGTGCAGGACGCCGACCTTGACGGTGCCCTGCGCGCTGGCGGTGCTGGCGGCGGCGAGGACGAGGCTGAGGGTGGTGGTGCAGACGGAACGGAGCTTGCTCATGAGGGTCTCCTTTTGGGTGCGCGTTGCACGCACCGGCGCTGCCTTGCGGTGAATCGTAGTCTTTTTCTGCGTTTTGTTCAAGATTTTCTTAACAGATTGCGCAGATGGGCGAACTATAGGAGCGCCCCCGCCCCCCGGCATGCAAGTTGTTTAGAAAAACGAGCGTTCCTTGACCCTTAGGCAGGTACGCTGCACCCTGACAAGCCGTCACAACCGCCCACACCCACCCAGGAGGCCACCCAGCGATGCAACTCACGGAACGCGAACGCGACAAACTCCTGATCCACGCGGCCGCCCAGGTCGCCCGTGACCGCCGCGCCCGCGGCCTGAAACTCAACCACCCCGAAGCCGTCGCCCTGATCACCGCCGCCGTCCTGGAAGGCATCCGCGACGGACGGCGCGTCGAGGACCTCATGAGCTGGGGCGCGACCATCCTGACGCCGGACGACGTGATGGACGGCATCCCCGAACTCATCCACGACATCCAGGTCGAGGGCACCTTCCCCGACGGGACCAAACTCGTGACCATCCACGACCCCATCCGCGGCGGCCACAGCGCCGTCATTCCCGGCGAGTACCTGCTCGAAGACGGCCACATCGAACTGAACGCCGGACGACCCGTCACGCCCCTCACCGTCGCCAACCGCGCCGACCGCCCCATCCAGATCGGCAGTCACTTCCACTTCTTCGAGGTGAACGCCGGACTGCACTTCGACCGAGACAGCGCCTACGGCCAGCGCCTCAACATCCCCGCCGGCACCGCCGTGCGCTTCGAACCCGGCGAGGAAAGAGACATCGAACTCGTGCCCCTCGGCGGCACCCGCGAAGTCCACGGCATGAACGCCCTCGTCAGCGGCGAACTGGACGGGAACGGCATGAAGGACGCCGCGCTCGGCCGCGCCCGCGAGCAGGGATTTGGAGGGGCGGAATGAGGGCAGCGTCGCGTGTTAACCCCTCAGTCCGCTTCGCGGCCAGCTCCCCTCTCCTGCGGAGCTTTGCAAGTCAAGGGGAGGCAGAGAGCACTTGCCTCCCCTTGAGGGGAGGTGCCCCGAAGGGGCGGAGGGGTTCACCTTCGACCCGACCGGAGGTTTCCCCATGCGTGTAACCCGGAAGCAGTACGCCGACCTGTACGGCCCGACGGTGGGGGACCGGGTGCGCCTGGGTGATACGGGTCTGCTGATCGAGGTGGAGCGGGATTTCACCACGTACGGCGAGGAGGTGAAGTTCGGGGGTGGGAAGGTCATCCGCGACGGCCTGGGTCAGAGCAGCACCGCCACCCGCGAGGATGCGAACGTGCCGGATCTGGTGATCACGAACGCGTTGATTCTGGATCACTGGGGCGTGGTGAAGGCGGACGTGGGCGTGAAGAACGGGCGCATCACGGCCATCGGGAAGGCGGGGAATCCCGGCACGCAGGACGGCGTGACGCCGGGCCTGACGATCGGGGCGAGTACCGAGATCGTGGCGGGCGAGGGGCACATCCTGACGGCGGGCGGGGTGGACACGCACATTCACTTCATCGCGCCGCAGCAGTGCTGGACGGCGCTGGAGTCAGGCGTGACGACCATGATCGGTGGCGGCACCGGCCCCACGGCGGGCACGTCCGCGACGACCTGCACGCCGGGCGAGTGGCACATCCACCGCATGCTGGAGAGTCTGGCGGGCCTGCCGCTGAACTTCGGTCTGCTCGGCAAGGGGAACGCCAGTACGCAGCCGCCGCTGGCGGAGCAGATCCGCGCCGGGGCGCTGGGACTCAAGCTGCACGAGGACTGGGGCACCACGCCCGCCGCCATCCACGCCGCCCTGAGTGTCGCCGAGGACTTCGACATTCAGGTCGCGATCCACACCGACACGCTGAACGAGTCGGGGTTCGTCGAGGACTCCATCCGGGCGTTCGCGGGGCGCACCATCCACACCTTCCACACCGAGGGTGCCGGGGGCGGGCACGCGCCGGACATCATCAAGGTGGCGGGCCTGCCGAACGTGCTGCCGAGCAGCACCAACCCGACCATGCCGTTCACGGTGAACACCATCCACGAGCACCTCGACATGCTGATGGTCTGCCATCACCTGTCGCCCCGCATTCCCGAGGACGTGAGTTTCGCCGAGAGCCGCATCCGCCCCGAGACGATCGCCGCCGAGGACGTCCTGCACGACCTGGGCGTATTCAGCATGATGAGCAGCGACAGTCAGGCGATGGGCCGCGTGGGCGAGGTCATCACCCGCACGTGGCAGACCGCGCACAAGATGAAACTCCAGCGCGGCCCGCTGGGCATCCCCGGCCTGGGCACGGACACCCGCGCCGACAACCTGCGCGCCCGGCGGTACGTCGCGAAGTACACCATCAACCCTGCCGTCGCCCACGGCATCGCGCACGAGGTCGGCAGCGTCGAGGTCGGCAAACTCGCCGATCTGGTGCTGTGGAAACCGGCGTTCTTCGGTGCGAAGACCGCGCTGGTGATCAAGGGTGGTCTGGTCGTCGCCGCGCAGATGGGCGACGCGAACGCTTCAATTCCCACGCCGCAGCCCGTGTACCCGCGCCCCATGTTCGCCGCGCACGGCGGCGGGCCGGACGCCACCTGCCTGCACTTCGTGTCGCAGGTCAGCTTGGAAGAAGGCAACCTGCCGGACCTGGGCCGCCGCTACAGCGCCGTGCAGCACACCCGCGACATCGGCAAGCGGGACATGATCCTGAACGCCGAGACACCCGACATTCACGTCAACCCCGAAACCTACGAGGTCCGCGTGAACGGCGAGGTCGTCACCTGCGAGCCCCTCGACGAGTTGCCGCTCGCGCAGCGGTACTTCCTGTTCTGATGCGGTCATTCCCCTCACAGCCCAGAGCTCAGAGCTCGGAGCCTGCTTCCCGTGCATGAGGCGTCCATTGCCCTGTCGCTGATCGACGTGGCCTCCGAAGTGTTGCGTGAGAACGGCGCGGCGCGGGCGTCCGCACTGACGGTGCGGGTGGGTCAGTGGTCGAGTGTGGTGCCGGAGGCGCTGACGGCGGCGTTTCCGACCTGCGCGCAGGGCACGCCGCTGGAGGGCGCGCGGCTGAGCGTGGTGACCGTGCCGGGTGTGGGTGAGTGCCCGGTGCATGGGCGGGTGACGCTGGACGTGACGCGGGGGCTGCGCTGCCCTGAGTGCGGCGCGCCGACGCCGACGCTGCTGGCGGGCGATGAACTGGAGCTGGACGAGATCGAACTGGCTGAACCTGATCTGGAGGACGTATGACGGTAGCGAATCCGCGCATCGTGACGGTGCGGCAGAACATCCTGAAGGCGAATGATCACACGGCGGCCGAAAACCGCGCTGCCTTCGCGGCGGCGGGCGTGCGGACGATCAATCTGGCGAGCAGTCCCGGTGCGGGCAAGACGGCGCTGCTGGAACGCACGCTGCGGGATCTGGCGGGGCAGGTGAGCATGGCGGTCGCGGTGGGGGACCTGGCGACCGAGAACGACGCGGCGCGGCTGCGGCAGCACGGCGCGCAGGCCGAGCAGATCGTGACGGGCACCATCTGCCACCTGGACGCGGCGATGGTGCAGGCGGTGCTGCCGCGCTTCGATCTGGCGGGGCTGGAGGTGCTGTTCCTGGAGAACGTGGGGAACCTGGTGTGCCCCAGTTCGTACGATCTGGGCGAGGCGGCCCGCGCGGTGCTGATCAGCACCACGGAGGGTGAGGACAAGCCGCTGAAGTACCCGACGATGTTCAACACGGCGGACGTGGTGGTGATCACGAAGATGGACCTCGCGGACGCGGTGGGCTTCGACCGGGACCTGTGCCGGGAGAACATCGACCGGGCGCGGCCCGGCGTGCCGGTCATCGAGCTGAGCAGTCGCAGCGGCGCGGGCCTGGACGCGTGGTTCGCGTTCGTGCGGGGCGAGCGGGCGTGACCCGTCTGTCCGGGCTGCGCCGCCCGGTGCTGGGCACGGTGACGACCGCCGGGGCGGTGGCGGGCGAGGTGGTGCGCGTGCCCATGACGGCCGCCGACCGCCGCCGGGTGCGCCGCCGCCTGCGCGCCCCGGACGGCGCGGAACTGCTGCTGGCCCTGCCGACCGGGACGGTGCTGTCGCCCGGCACCCTGCTGGAGGTGAGGGGCGGCGTGAGTTACGTCGTGGCCGCCGCCCCGGAGGACGTGGCGGTCGTCACGCCACGCACGCTGGCCGAGGCGGCGGCGCTGGGGCACGCGGTGGGGAACCTGCACCGTGACCTCGTGCCGGACGGGGCGACGTTCCTGGCGTTGTGGGACGCGCCGCTGGAGCTGCTGCTGACGCGGCTGGGCGTGCCTTTCACGCGCGAGGAACGCCCGTTTCATGGCCGCCCGTCCTGGGAGCACGAAGGATGATACGGATTCCGTTTGTTTCGCCGACAATCCGGAAGTTCACCGGATTGCCAGCTCCACGTCCGGAACCCGTTTCTCTCCTGCTCGCATCCGCTCGAATTGAACGGGCTTTGCAGCCCATTCAATCGGAGTCCGTATGAGCCTCCTGCGCCTCCTGCAACTGGCGGACTCGGCGTTTCCCACCGGGGCGTACGCGTTCAGCGACGGGCTGGAGACCCTCACGACGCGCGGCGAGGTCCGCACGCCCGGCGACCTGACGGCGTTCCTGGCGGGGCAGCTGACACACGGGTGGGGGGCGCAGGACGCGCCCGCCTGCGCGCTGGCGTGGGGCGCCGCCCCCGCCACGCTGGCGGACCTCGACGACCTGCTGGACGACCTGAAGCTCGTGCCGGGGCCACGCGCGGCGAGCACGCGGGTCGGGGCGAACCTGCGCCGCGCCGCCACGCACCTCTGGCCGGACATCGTGGCGGACCTGCCCGCCACCCGGCACCACGCGACCACCTTCGCGCTGCTGGGGCACGCGCTCGGCACGCCACGCGCGGACACCGTCACGGGGTTCGTGAGCGGCTGGCTGCTGGGCCGCGCCACCAGCGCCACGCGCCTGATGAAACTCGGCGGACTGGACGCCCAGCGCTGCGCCGCCCACTGCGAGGGGGCCGCGCAGGCCTGCATCCACGCGGCCCTGCACGCCACGCCGGACGACCTCTTTACCTTCACCCCGCACCTGGACGTCGCCGCGAGCGAACAACCCCGGCTGGACGCGCGACTGTTCCAGACGTGACCCAAGGAGTTCCAATGAGCAATCCCAATCCTTCCTCTCCCCTGCGGATCGGCGTGGGCGGCCCGGTCGGCAGTGGCAAGACGGCGCTGCTGGAGGCGCTGTGCCGCGCGCTGCGCGACCGTTTCGAGCTGGCCGTCATCACGAACGACATCTACACCTTCGAGGACCAGCGGATCCTGACGGCCGCCGCCGCGTTGCCCGCCGACCGCATCCGGGGCGTGCAGACGGGCGGCTGCCCGCACACCGCGATCCGCGAGGACGCCTCACTGAATCAGGAGGCCGCGGAGGCCCTGACGCGCGAGTATCCAGGGCTGGAACTGCTGTTCATCGAGTCGGGCGGCGACAACCTGGCCTCCAGTTTCTCGCCGGAGCTGGTGGACGCGTGGATGTTCGTGCTGGACGTGTCCGGCGGCGAGAAGGTGCCGCGCAAGGGGGGTCCCGGCGTGCGCGGCAGCGACCTGCTGGTGATCAACAAGACGGACCTCGCGCCGCACGTGGGCGCGGACCTGCGCGTGATGGACGCCGACGCGCGGGCCGGGCGCACCGTGGGCGGCGAGGTGCGGCCCTTCGTGTTCACGAACCTCAAGAGTGGCGACGGCCTGGCGGACGTGATCGCGTGGATCGAGCACGACCTGCTGTTCCGGAACGTGCCGCCGCCCCGCGTGGGGTTGCAGGACACGGGCCAGCGGGGAGCGCCGGTCTGACCCTGCCCCGCCCCCTGTCTTCCGGCACGCTGCTGGCCCGCACGCGCACGGGCGTGCTGCACCTGCACTTCGGCGTGCGGGGCGGGCGCACCGCGCTGCTGCGGGACACGCAGAAGGCGCCGCTGATGGTCATCCGGCCCTTCGAACTGCCGTGCGGGACGCTGATGGTCTTCATCGTGAATCCGACCGGCGGCGTGCTGGGCGGCGATCACGCCGAGATCCGCGTGACGGTGGAGGCGGGCGCGCGGGTGCTGATCCTCACGCAGTCCGCCACACGGGTGCAGCCGTCGCCGGATGGTCGCCCCGCCACGCAGGACGTTCACTTCACGGTGGCGGCGGGCGCGCGGCTGGAATTCCACCCGGAACGCACCATTCCCTTCGCCGGGAGTGCGTTCGCGCAGACCCTGACCGCCGAGCTGGAGGTCGGCGCGCAGTTCGCCCTGACCGAGACGCTCGCGTCGGGCCGGGTGCAGACCGGCGAGCGGCTGGCCTTCCTGTCCTACGAGAGTCGCGTGCAGGTGAGTGTCGCGGGGCGGCGGGTGTACCTGGACCGGCAGCGGCTCGTGCCGGGCGAATTCACCCGCGCGCCGGGCGTGTGGAGCGGGCAGGACTATCAGGCGTCCGGGGTGTTCGTCGGCGGCCCGGTCCCGGCGGACCTGCCGGACGTGCCGGGCGTGCTGGCGTCCGGGGTGTCGGCGGGCGGCGCGGTGTGGCTGCGCGGCGTGGCCGCCAGGGGACCGGACCTGGACAGGACGCTGCTGGGCGCGCGCGAGTCCCTGCGCGGGCAGCTGTGGAACGCGCCGCCCGTGCAGGTGCGGCGCTGAGCAGTCCACGCTGACCCGGTCAGGGCCGCTGGTCCAGCAGTGTCAGGAACGCGCGGGCCGCGCGGGACTGCCCGTCCGGGTGCGGGGTCACGCGGGTCAGGGGGCGGCGCAGGCCGGGCAGGGTCAGCGGCAGGCGCACCAGCAGTCCGGCGCGCAGTTCTCGCCGCACGCGCAGTTCCGGCAGGAACGCCGCGCCCAGGCCCTGAATCACGGCCTCCTTGACGGCCTCGGTGCCCGGCAGTTCCAGCAGGGTGGGGGGCGTCAGGCCCGCGCGGGCCAGGGCGGCCTCGGCCACCTCGCGCGTGCCGGAACCGCGTTCCCGCCAGATCAGCGGCAGGTGATTGAGGTCCGGGGGGGGCGCGGCGGGCGTGCCGGGCGGCGCGACCAGGATCAGTTCGTCCTGCCCGAACGGCGCGGCCACCCAGTCGGGGCCGGGCGTGCCGGGCGGTCCCTCGATCAGGGCGACCTCGGCCTGCGCGGCCTGAAGGGCGGCCAGGACCTCGCGGGTGTTGCCCTGACGGACCTGGATGGTCACGCGCGGGTGCGCGGCGTGAAAGGCGGCCAGCACGCCGGGCAGGATCGCGGCGGCGACGGTGCTGCTCGCGGCGACGTTCAGGGTGCCGCTGTCCAGGCCGCGCAGTTCGTTCAGGTAGTCCTGCGCGGCGCGCAGTGAGCGGGTCAGGGTGCGGGCGTGCGGCAGCAGGCCCTCCCCGGCGGGCGTGAGGGTCACGCCGTGGCGGTGGCGGGTCAGGAGCGGTTCCCCGACCGCCTGGGTCAGCAGTTTCATCTGGGCGGACACGGCGGGCTGCGTGAGGTTCAGTTCGGTCGCGGCGGCGCTGAGGCTGCCGCGCGCCGCCACGCGGGCGAAGGTCAGCAGGTGGTGCGGGTCGAGGCTCACGCGCCGCAGCATACCCGCCAGGGGAGTGGTATCAGTATTTTTTTGGGGAATCCAATGAACTCTCATTTGAGTTGAGGTCAGCGGGCGCCTACGCTCGGGGCATGGTTCCCGCTCGCCTCCCTGCCCGCCCGGCCCTGCACGCGGACGTGATCCGCGGTTTCACGCCGAACTGGTTCACGGCCGTCATGGGCACCGGCATCGTGTCCCTGACGCTGCCGCACCTGCCCGTGGCGGGCGCAGCGGCGGCGGGCGAGGCGCTGTGGTGGCTGAACATGACGCTGCTGCTGCTGTTCACGGTCCTGTCCGCCGCGCGGCTGATCCTGTACCCGGCCGAGAGCCGCGCCACGCTGCACCACCCGGCGCAGAGCATGTTCCTGGGCGCCGTTCCCATGGGGCTGGCCACCGTCATCAACGGCCTGATCGTGTTCGGCGTGCCCCACTGGGGCGACGGGGCCGCGCAGGTCGCCCGCTCCCTGTGGACCCTGGACGCCCTGCTGGCCGCCGCGACCGGCCTGCTCGTCCCGTACCTGATGTTCACCCGGCAGGACCACGCGCTGGAACGCATGACCGCGCTGTGGCTGCTGCCCGTCGTGGCGTCCGAGGTGGCCGCCGCCAGCGCCGGACTGATCGCCCCGCACCTCGGCGCCGCGCAGGCCGCCCCGCTGCTGGTGGGCGGGTACGTGCTGTTCGCGCTGTCCGTGCCGATCGCGCTGATGCTGATCACCATCCTGCTGCTGAGGCTCGCGCAGCACAAACTGCCCGGCGCGGAGGTCGGCGTCAGCATGTTCCTGCCGCTGGGACCGCTCGCCACAGGCGCGCTGGCCCTGCTGCAACTCGGGCACGCCGCGCCGCCCGTGCTGGGCACGCTGGGCCTCGCGGACCTCGCCCCGGTGTTCAGCGGGTTCGGGCTGCTGGGCGGGCTGATCCTGTGGGGGTTCGGCGGGTGGTGGCTGGCCCTCGCCGCGCTCACGACCCGCCGTTACGTGCGGGGCGGCCTGCCGTTCAACCTGGGCTGGTGGGGCCTGACCTTCCCGCTGGGCGTGTTCACGGCCGCCACCTTCGCGCTCGGTGAGCAGAGTCACCTGAGCGGATTCACGCACCTCGGCTGGGCGCTGACCGGCGTCCTGGCGGGCCTGTGGATCATGGTCGCGGCCCGCACGCTGCGCGGCGCGTGGAACGGCAGCCTGTTCGCAGCGGGAGCCGCGCCGCGCCTGCCCTGAACCGGGAGCCTGATACGGATTCCGTTTGTTTCGTTGACAGATCGGAACACCACCGATCTGCCCACTCCACGTCCGGAACCCGTTTTGCTCCTCCTCGCTCTTCTGCGAAGCTCTGCGAGTCCGCTCGGATTGAACGGCTTTATGAGCCATTCAATCGGAGTCCGTATCACAGCACCAGTCGGCCCAGCTTGCGGTACTCCAGGTGCAGCGCCTCCTCGACCAGCGCCTGACTGACGGGCACGCCGCGCGCCACGGACATGAACACGGCGTTCATGACCACGCTGCGGATGTTGCCGCCCGACACGTCCGCCTGCGCCAGCCGCGCGAAATCCACCTCGGTGGTGTCCAGCGTACGGGGGAACGCGCCGCGCCACAGCCGCTCGCGTTCCGGGGCCTGCGGCGCGCGGAAGTTGATCACGAACTGAAGGCGGCGCATGAACGCCACGTCCATGCTGCTCTCCAGGTTGGTGGTCAGCAGGGCCAGTCCGTTGAAGCTCTCCAGGCGTTGCAGCAGGTAGTTCACCTGCGTGTTCGCGTAGCGGTCGTTGCTGTCGCGGACCTCGCCGCGCTTCCCGAACACGCTGTCGGCCTCGTCGAACAGCAGCACGCAGCCGCCCTGATCCGCCGCGTCGAAGATCCGCTTCAGGTTCTTCTCGGTCTCGCCGATGTACTTGCTGACGGTGCTGCTCAGGTCCACGCGGTACAGGTCGAGGTTCAGGTCGCGGGCCAGGACCTCGGCGCTCAGGGTCTTGCCGGTGCCGCTGGGGCCGCTGAACAGCGCCGTGATCGAGCGGCCCCGTCCGGGGCGGGCCATGCCGAGGTCCTCGTACACCACCGAGCGGTGCCGGACGTGCGCGGCGATCTGCTCCAGGGCCAGCCGCTCGGTGTCCGGGAGGATCAGGTCCGCCCAGGTCGCGCGGGTGTCGATGCGCTGCGCGAGGCTGCCCATCAGGCGGCGGTTCGCGCCGCGCGCGGCGTCCCAGGCGCGTTCCAGGCGGGCGGCGTGGCTGGCGTTGCCGCTCAGGCCCGCGCGGGCGTCGCGGGCCAGCGCGTCGATGCGGTCGAGGTTCAGGTGAAACTGGTCGCCCAGTTGCCGCAGCAGCGCCTGATCCTCACTGACGCCCAGCGCGTGCGCCCAGCGTTCGCGCTGCTCGGCGGGCGTGGGCGCCCCAACCTCGGCGCTCAGGACCGCGCGCGGCGAGTCCAGCGGCAGCGGGTCAGCGGCCAGGACCACCACCGGGCCAGCGGCGACGTCCAGCACGCGGTCCACCAGTCCCTCGGGCGGCTGCGCGTCGGGCAGGGGCGTGGCGGCGTCCACGGTCAGGCGGGTGCCGCGCAGGCGGGTGTCGCGTCTCAATGCGCGCAGCACGCCCTCCTGCTCCTCGGGCGGGCGGGACGCCAGGACGGGCAGGTCCAGCAGATGCGCGCCGTTCCCCAGCAGGTGCCCGGCAACCGCCTGCATCCCGGCCACGTTCGCGCCGAACAGCAGCGCCGCCCGGTCCTCCTTCTTCAGGTGCCGGGCCAGCGTCTCACGCTGCGCCTCCTGCGAGTCGCTCAGCAGACCGCCGGGCGGCAGGGCGCGCAGCACGCCGCGCAGGTCCGGCGGGACGTCCGGCGCGCCCCGCAGGTCGGCCAGCAGACCCGCACTGAGCCGCAGGGGCGTCAGGGCTTCGAGCACGCTGGCATTCACGCTCGCGCCGAACTCGATCAGGCCGCAGTCCAGCAGGGGCCGCCCGGCGCTGAACGCCGCGCCCTGCGCCCAGTCGTCCCCCAGCAGCCAGCGGCGCGTCAGGGACGGCGTCAGGAACGCCGCGTACAGGCTGTCCATCTGTAGCGCCGCCGCGCACGCCGCCAGCATCCGCTCGGGGAACAGCTCGGTCGAGAGGGCCAGCGCCAGCACCCCAACCTCGAATTCCGTCAGCTCCAGCCGCGCCTGCACGTCCTCCAGGCGTGTTCCGCTCAGGTCCGGCAGGACCACCACGTACCGCACGTCCGGCTCGGCCTGCTCGTTCAGCGCGACGTCCAGCACCTGCGCGCTCAGGGCGTCGCACAGGGCGTGCAGGGCCTGCACCCGTGTCCCGTCCATCAGTTGAGGTTGATCATGACGCCCTTGACGTCCACGTTCCCGCCGCCCGCGTCGATCTTGATGCCGCTGCGGGCCTTGAGTTCAAGGCGGCCGGTGCTGGTGATGGTCAGGGTGTTGGTCTTGGTGTCGAGTTTCAGCTGGTTGCCGTTCCTGTCTTCCAGGGTCACGTGGGGGGCTCTGGGGTCGTCCATCAGGGTCAGGCGGTGGCCGGAGGTGGTGCGCAGTTGCAGGAAGGGTTTTTTCTTGTCGTCGTTGAGTTCCAGGGCGTGGTTCTTGCTGCTCTGGAGGGTGATGCGGGGCGGGTCGGGGTCGGGCGGGTCGTCGTACACGAGTTCGTGGCCCAGGCGGGTGCGGTAGACGCGCTGGATGACGCTGCCGTTCTTGATGGTCTTGCCGGTGGGGCGTGGGGGGGCGTCGCTGCCGTTCCAGAGGCCGCCGATCACGTACGGGTGGTGGATGTCGCCGTGTTCGAAGCCGATCAGGACCTCGTCGTTGACTTCCGGCGTGAACTGCGAGCCGCGGTTCGGGCCGCCGCCCAGGTTCACGACCCTGGCCCAGTCGCTCTCGTCATCCTCGGTCAGGGCGGGGAATTTGACTTTCACGCGGCCCAGGTTGTCCGGGTCGTCGTTGTTGGTGACGACGCCGATCATCAGGCCCGGTGCGGGCGTGACGGGCGCGGCGCCGGGTCCGGCGGTACTCTCGCGGATCAGGGCGGCCAGCGAATCCGGGCGGCTGCCCGTGACGCTGAATTCGGTGCTGTAGCCCTCGCCGTTGCGGTACAGGTGCCGGACGTTACTGGCGACGTACGCGCCACTGAAACGCTTGCCGACGTTGCGGACGTTCAGGGTGGTCCCGGCGGTCAGGCGCGGGTACCCGGCGGCGGTGCCGCGCGCCTCGATCAGGTGTTCGCTCACGCGGTTACGTTGCGCCTGCGCGATGGCGGTGGCGTACGCCTGCTCGCGGACGATCAGGGTGCTGCTCGTGGCGGGCGTGTCCATCCCGAACGCCTGCTGCGAGACGCCCTCGCTGCGGCTGCCCTCGGGCACCTCGGCGCGCCCCTGGCCGCTGCCGCCCTGGCCGACCACGCTGCGTTTCTGCCTGGGGTCCCAGGAACGCACGGTGCTCTGACTGGTCTGCCCGAGGCTGGTCAGGCGGGGCGTGAATTCGGTGAGGGTGTCGCCCCACGTGAGGTCGATGGGGTCCTGGCCGCGCACGGCCTCGCAGTGCAGGGTGGTGCCGTCGGCGTACAGGATCAGGCCCAGGCGGGAGGCGCGTTCCCGCAGGAATTCCAGGTTGGTCTGGTTGTGTTGCAGCACGTACGGGTGCACGACGCTGCTGTCGGCCGTCTGGGCGGTCATGCCGGCCTCGGCGGCGAGTTTCTTGACGAGGTCCATGTCGCTGACGTTCAGGAACGAGCGGGTGTGCGTGCCGCGCGCCAGGCGGTGCAGGCGGTCGAAGGCCCGCAGGCGCAGGTGCTGCGTGCCGCGCGAGAAGCGGGGTTCGATCTCGACGAGTTCACCGTCGAACACGGTTTCCTGGTTGCTTTTCACCTGCGCGATCACGCGGATGCGGGCGCCCAGGCGGTACTTCTCGTCGTCGATCAGCAGGCCCTGCGGGTCGCGCAGCGTGACGGTCGCCACGTCCGGCAGTTGCAGGCTGCTGTCCACGGTGATCTCGTCGATCATGCGTACGGCGTCGGCGGTCATGTCCTGCCCGTCGATGTTCAGGTACAGGGTGCTGACCGCGCCTTCCATCGGGTGGCGGGTCGCGTTGCGGGTCATACGGACTCCGATTGAATGGGCTGCAAAGCCCGTTCAATCCGAGCGGACGCGAGTGGGAGCCGGGCGGATTCCGGACGTGGAGTTGGCAACCCGGTGCCCTCCCGGGTTGTCAACGAAATAAACGGAATCCGTGTCACGTGCCCTTCCCGTAGGAGGTCTGTCGCAGGTCACCCACGAAGCCGCGCTGTCCGGCGGCGGCGCGGATGCCCTGGCTGATGTGGAAGGTGGAGGTGCTGCCGCTCTTGCCCTCAAAGCCGGTGCTGGCGTCGCCCTGTTCGAGGCTGACCTTGATGATGGACCGCACGGGCGTGCCGTCGGGCATGAACAGCGTGAACTGCTGCTCCATGCTCTTGATGACCGCCTGGAAGTGCCAGGTGGACCCCCACTGGAACAGCACCATGGGCGGGCGTTTCTTTTCCACGCCGGACCCCTTGGCCGTCTCGGAGGTCTGGGGGTCCATGCGGGTCAGGTCCCACAGCGGTTTGGTGTACCGGCGGACGTCCTCGACCATTCCGGCCGACTGGCGGCGGGCGTACGTGTCGAAGAACAGTTCGAGGGTCATGGTGGCGGGCTGCCCGCCCCGGAAGACCTTGTTGGCGCTGTCGCCGGTGTCGGTGGTCTGGTTGTCGTACTGGACGCTGCGGGTGATGGTGTACTCGCGCGGGTTGAACATGCACTCGATGGGCGTGCGCTGGTTGCTGTTCTCGTCGATGGGAACGATCTGGGCCTTGGTGAACTGTCCGCCGGTGCCGCCTGCTGACGTGATGCTCATGGGGTTCCTCCGTGGTCGGTGGGTGAGGGCGCGGTGAGGGGATGGGACGGGCTTCAGCGGCAGTCGGCGGGCTGCTGGACGGTGGGACGGTACGCGCACCAGCGTTCGCTCTGGCCCTGCAGGGTGTATGGCCCGCGCAGGATCTTGCGGCCCGCGTCGATGGACGCCACGATCTTGAAGGTGTCGAGTTTCGGTGAGGTGATGGTCAGGGTGCCGCCGCTGAAGATCACGTTGATGGGCAGGTCCGGGATGTCGTCGCGTTCGCTGGCGAAGGTGCCGGTCGCGCGGCGGCCCTCGATGTTGTAGAAGGTCAGGTACCCGAACGGGTGCGTCCAGGAGCCGATCAGGTCGCTGTACTCGCTGACCTGCGTGGCGGCGCTGGTGACCGTGACGGTGACCGGTTCGCTGCGCACGTTCCCGGCGACCAGGGTGTAGGTGGTGGTCTGGGCGGGGCTGACCCGCAGGATGCCGCTGCTGCGCAGACTGCCGCCCGCGCCCTCGATGGTCACGGAGTCGGTGCCCGTGACCTTCCAGGACAGGGTGGCGCTGCCGCCCGCACGGATACTGGCGGGTTTGGCGCTGAAGTACGAGATGACCGGCGTGGCGGGCCTGGCGGGCGGGACGTTCCCGGAGTCCTGTCCGGGCGTGGTGGCCGACGTGGTGACGGTGGAGGGTTTGACGATCACGGTCCGGCTGGCCTGGGCGCTGCCGGCCGTGAGGACGAAGGTGGTGGTCTTGCCGACGTTCACGGTCGTCTCGCCAGTGGCCGCGAGGGTCTGCGGCACGCCGCTGATGCGTACGCTGCTGGCGTTACTGACGCTCCAGCGCAGGCGCACCGGTCCCGGCGCACTCAGGGCGGCGCTGGAGGCCGTGAAGCTGTTCACGCGGGCCTGCGGGGCGGGCGTGACGGTCACGGACGCGGTTTTCGTGACGTTCCCGGCACGCAGGGTGAAGGTGCGTGTGGCCTTCACGGGCAGGGTGGTGCGGCCCGTGGCGGGCCAGGACCCGTCGGTGTTCGGGCCGCGCACGCCGTCGATACGCACGGTGCTGGCGTTCCGGACACTCCAGGTCAGGACGGCCGTGCCGCCGCCCGTGAGCTGCGTGGGCGCGGCGCTGAAGGTGATGACGGGCGTGGGCGGCTTGACGCGCACCGTGACGCTCTTTTGCAGGGCGCCGACACTCAGGACGAAGGTGCGTGTCTTGGGGACGTTCAGGGTGGTACTGCCACGCGCGGGCCACTTGCCGCCGGGCAGCGGGCCGCTCAGTCCGGCGATGCGCACGGCGGGCGTGTTCGCCACGTCCCAGCTGAGCGTGACGGGGCCGGGCGCGCCCAGGTCGGTGGCGCTGGCCTTGAAGGTACGGAATTCGACCGGGCGCGGCGTGACCTTGACCGTCCGTTCGATCTCGAGTGGTTTGCCGTACTTGAGGTACAGCACCAGTCTGTAGGTGCGGGTGGTGTTGACCTTCTCGATGATCTCGCTGCCGCTGGCGTCGAACTTCCCGTTCTGCGGGCCTTTCAGCGGCAGGATCGTGACTGTCTCGAAGCCCTGCGCGTTCCAGTTGAGGGTCACGTCACCCTCCCCGACGATGGTGGCTGGCTGCGCCGTGAAGGTCACCTTTCCGGCGGCGGCCTTCTCGGCTTCGGCGGCGGCTTTCTCGGCGGCGGCGGCCGCCTCGGCTTCGGCTTTCTTGCGCTCGGCTTCCGCGTCGACGGGCGTGACCTTCAGGGGTTTCTTGACGGTCACCTGGTCCCCGGCGTCGTTGCGGGCGGTCAGGATGATGTCCACGTCGGTGGTGGGCGCGGGTTTGATGGTCTGCCCTTCCGGGGCGTTGTCCTCGGTGCCGCTGCCGTACTGCACGTTCACGCTGCTGGCGTTCTTGGTCTTCCAGCGGATCGTGAAGGTCTGATCCGAGCGCACGGTGCTGGGGTCGATCTCGAAGTTCAGGAATTCCGGGGCGGGCGAGGTGATTTCCAGGCGGGCGTTGGCGCTGTTGGTCAGGTTGTTCGCGCCGCTGGCCGTGATGGTGTAACTGGTGGATTCGCGCGGTTTGACGGTCTTCTTGCCCCTGGCGGGCACGATGCCCAGGCCCTCGATCATGACCGTGCTGGCGTTCTGCACGTTCCAGGACAGGACGGCGCTGCCGCCGCGTTCGATTTCGGCGGGTTCCAGTTTGAAGGTCTTGACCTGCGGCCCGAGCACCGTGACGCTGCGGGTGTCGGTCTCGCGTTCGGTGCCGTTCTGGGCGGTCAGGGTGAAGGTCGTGTCGCGGCTGGGCGAGAAGCGCCGCGTGCCGCTGGCCGGGACCTTCCCGAGTTCGCTGATGGTCACCTGCTGCGCGTTACGCACCTGCCAGCGGATGGTGACCTTCTGGTTCCCGGCGACGCGGGCGGGCGTGACCTCGAACGTCTGGATTTCCGGGCGGTCGAAGCGGGCCTGCACGGTCTGCGGGTTGATCACGGTGCGGCCCAGCAGCGAGCGGGCGGTCAGGGTGTACTTCTGGTCGCGGGTGATGCCGGGCACGGTCAGTTGACCGTCGCGCGGCAGGTTCCGCCCGGCCGCCCCGAGTTCCGGGATGGTGACGCGGGTGGCGTTCTGGGTGTCCCAGCGCAGCGTGAACGGCGTGCCGGGCCGCACGACGGTGTCGCTGTCGGCCCGGTCGAACTGCGTGATCTGCGGCGGGCGGGTCAGCAGCCAGATCAGCACGCCCAGCAGGATCAGCACGATGGGCAGCATCCACAGCGGGATCAGCGGCAGGTGGTTCAGTTCGGCGCTGGCCTGCGCGGCCGGGTGTTCGCCGCTCTCGCCGCTGGGCAGTTCCGGGAACACGTCCACGTGCATCTGATGCTGCGAGGGCGCGCCCAGCCAGCGCAGCGGCACCCGCACCTTCAGGGTCTCCTCGGCGCTCTGCCCGGCGCCCAGGGGCAGGCGGGCGGGCAGGTCGGTCACGCGGATGCGGCCCTGGCCCTGCACGGCCTGACGGGCGGCGGCCACGGCGGCGTACCGGGCCTCGGCGGTCGCCTGCCGGGCCGTTTCGCGCGCCAGTTGTGTCGGGTCGACTGGCATGCCGGTGGTCGTGACCTGCGGGACCGTCATCAGGTCGTGCAGGCGCGGCAGGATCCGCAGTTGCCCCTCGTTGTCCCGCAGGCGCGGGTGGTACGCCTCGTCGGTGTTGCCCCGGTTTTCCAGCCGCACCGTGTACCGCGCGTGCCGCCACGTGCGGCGCACGGGGGGCAGCATGGTGGCGACCAGTTCATGGAACGGCTCGACCGTCACGGCCAGCGGGGCCTGCCCGGTCTGCGCGGGGTCCTCGCGCGAGTGGGCGACGACGGTCACGTCGTAGTCCCCGGCGCGGCTGTCGCTGTGGCGGGGGGCCAGCAGGGTCAGGGTCGCGCCGCCCTGCATGCCGGGGTTCAGTTGCACCTCGGTGTGCGCGCCCTGCACCCACTCGGCCGGAATGCCGCGCAGGTCCACCCGGAAGTGATCCACGGTGGGGCCGGTGTTCGCCAGCATGACGTGCAGGGTCAGCGGCGTGCCCGGCGTGAGGGTCACGCGGTCCCGTTCGGGTTTCACGACGATGCGGGGCCGCGCCGGGGCCTGCTGGGGTTCCAGCAGCACCAGCCAGTAGGGCCGCAGGTACAGCGGCGTGCGGTACGGCCAGCGCAGGCGGGTCATGGGCGTCAGGGGCAGGCCGTCCATGACCGTGCCGTTCGTGGCGGTCAGTTCGGTCACGTGCGCCTGCCCGCCCGTGAATTCCACGTTCAGGTGGTGGCGGCTCACGCCGACATGCTCGAGTTTAACGGCGTTGTCCGGCGCGCGGCCCACCGTGAAACTGGCCTGCGTGACCGGGTCGCTGCGCAGCAGTTCCAGGCGTTCGCTGAACACCAGCAGGGTCGGTTCCGGGCCACTGGCGTGCCCGTCCAGGCCCGGCGCGGGCGGCATGACCGGCAGGGCACTCAGGCGCACGGTGGGTTCCGGCCCGCCGGGCATCAGGCCGTTCAGGACTTCCTGTAGCGCCGCTTCCAGTGCCGGCGCGCCCGCGTAACGGTCCTGCGGGTCCTTGGCGAGGCAGGTCAGGATGATCTCCTCGAGGGCCGGAGGCAGGTCGGGGCGCAGCAGGCTGGGCTGGCGCGGCGCGACGTGCTGGTGCTTCTCGAGCGCCTCGGCCGCGTCGCGGATGTCGAAGGGCACCAGTCCGGTCAGCAGTTCGTACAGGATCAGGCCCAGCGCGTACAGGTCGGTGCGCAGCTCGTTGCGGATGCCGCGGCACTGCTCGGGGCTCATGTACGCCAGGGCGTTCACGACGGCGCGGTCGTGCGTGCCGTAACTCCCGGCGCGCAGTTCGGCCAGCCCGAAATCCGAGAGTTGCGTGACGTACCCGGTGTGGCCCAGCAGGGTCCGGCCGGGTTGCAGGATCAGGTTCTCGGGTTTCAGGTTGCCGTGCATCAGGCCCTGGTCGTGTGCGTACGCCAGTCCGGCGGCCGCCTGGCGGATCAGGTCCACGGCCGTCACGACCGGCAGCGGCTGCGCGGCGCGGGCCTGCCCCTGTAGCAGCTGGCGGGCGCTGCCCTGCTGGCCCAGGTCCATGGCGTAGAAGGCGCGGCGGTCGCGTTGTTCAAGGGCGCCGGTGGGCAGGATGTTCGGGTGGCGCAGCGAGCCGACTTTCAGCAGCAGCCGCTCGAGCTGCATGATCAGGAAGGACTGGCCGCTGCTGGCGTCGTCCAGGATGCGCAGGGCGACCTCGCGGTTCTCGTCGAGGTCGGCGGCGGCGTGGACCGGCCCGAGCCAGCCTCCGCCGAGCAGCCGTCCCAGCTGGTAGTGGTGGAAGATGCGGTCGGTCATGCGGTACCTGCCTGCGGGCCGCCCGGCCCGGTGGGAGTGGTCTGGTCTGGGGTGTGGCCTGGGGTCTGGCCTGGGGGCGTGGGCGCGTCCACGAACTCCACCGTGACCCGCGTGTGCGCCGGGGCGTGTCGCTGCACGAACTCCGTGATGGCCTCGCGGCTGGCGGTGTCGTCGCCGTCCGGCGAGTCAAGCAGCGTGACGCGCAGCGTGTGCGGCTGCGCGGAATCCTCGCTCAGCACGGGCGTCAGGCCGAACACGGTTTCCAGGGCGCGGCTCAGGCCGTAGCGGGTGCCGCGCCAGCGGTACAGCGTGACCGCCTCGCGCAGCCACGCCCGCTGCCGCGCCTCGGGCCAGTGCGGGTCCAGCGGCACGCCCAGCCACCCGGCCATCCAGCCGAGCAGTTGCGGCGGCGACACGCGCGGATCAAAGTGCAGGTCCACGCTGTCCTGGCGGCGCTGCATGGGTTCCCACACGGCCTCCAGGATTTTTAGGAAGCGGCCCAGGAACTCGGATTCCTGAAAGTACGGCGGCAGGAACGACGTGTACAGTCCGGCCCCGCCGGGCGGCGGCAGCGGCGCCGGGAACGTCGGGATGGGCGGCCGGGCCGGGTGGGCGGCCAGGGTGCCCTGCACGTCCGTGCGGCCCTGCGGGGGTTCGGGGGGCGCGGCGACCGACTCGCTGAGGAACGCGACCGTGAACGGCCCGATCTGGATCTCGTCGCCGTGCGTCAGGCGCCAGGGCTGGTTGGGCGTCAGGCGGCGTCCGTTCACGAAGGTGGCGGCCTCGCCGCCGGTCAGGTCGGTCAGCAGCAGCGCGCCGCCCTCCACGCTGATCTCGGCGTGCCGGACGGCCACGCTGGGGTCGCGCAGCGGCAGGCCGTTGTCGGGCGTGCGGCCGATGGACAGCTGGCGCATCCCGAGGTTCAGGGTGCGCAGCACGTCCCCGCGCTGCCGGACCTGAAGTTGCGGCATCAGTGATCCACCCGCACCACGTGCACGTCCGAGACGATCAGCGCCTGCGGAGGCAGCGGCAGGCTGCCGGTGATGGTTTCGCGCTGCTGCGGCTGGCCGGGTTCGGTCAGGACGACCTGCACGTCCTCGGCGACCTCCACGCCGCTCACGCCGCGCAGCAGGCCGTACAGTTCGCTGAGGCTCAGGGTCCGCCCGAACGGCCAGCCGCGCCCGTCCGGGCCGCCCGTGTAGGGGTTCAGGTAGCGGTACAGCGCCTGCGTGGCGCGGCGGCGCACGTCCTCGCGGGCGGGGCGGCTGGCCCCGGCGTACGCGCGGATGGTGGCGGTCACGCTGACCCACACGTACTGCGGGGCGCGCAGGTCCAGGGTCGTGCCGACCGGGCGGCGCAGGTCCAGGTCCTCCTGCACGGCCCCGCGCAGTTCGGCGCTCAGGGTCAGGCGTTCCGGCGCGATGCGGGCGCTCAGCGGAGCGAACGGGTCGGCGCTGTCGTCGCCCCGCGTGATCTGATCCTCGAAGGACACGCTGGGCAGCACGGCCAGCGTCACCTGTCCGGGCGGGACGTTCAGGGCGCGCAGTTGCCCCGGGTACGTCTGGCCGGGCGCGGCCATGTTCGGCGTGACGCAGCGGGCGCGGGCGACGCCCGGCACCTGCGCCGCGAGGTGCTCGTAATCGTCGGCGGTGACGGCGCGGGTGCGGGTGTGCAGCAGCGTCGGCACGCGCTGAATGGCGTCCTCGAGCAGTTGCCCGTTGCGGCCCCCGGCGGCCGGGGCGTGGTTGGTCACGCGGGCCACGTACGGGATGCTGCTTTTCAGGACGGTCAGCGTGCGGGCCGGGACGTTCCCGCTGGCCCCGCCGCCGTACTGGTAGCGGCGCATGCGGACCGTGGCGTCCTGCGCCGGCACCGCGCCGAAGCGGTACACGCTGCCGTCGGGTTGCAGGATGCTGGGCCCGAAGGCGACCTCGCCGCTGCCGGTGTCCAGTGTGAAGTGCCGGTCGTCGGGCGTGGACGCCGAGAAGTCCGCGACCGGCGCGTAGATGTGCGCCTCGCCTTCCGGGGTCATGACCTCGATCACGTCGCGTTCCGGGTCGAGGTTCAGGACCGGGCCGCGCAGCAGCCGGAACCGCTGGCCCGGCACGCCGCTGCTCTGGCCCAGCAGTTCGCCGCGCACGATGGTCGCGTGGCGGGCGGGGACCGTGACGCCGCGCGCGTCGATCTGCAACGTTTCGAGGTCCGGGCTGACCTTGTACCCGGCGTGCATCTGTTCGTTCGTCAGGCGGCAGCGCAGCCAGTAGCCGCTGGTGTCGAAGAACACGCCCTCGCGCATGGTCGGCAGCCGCAGGATCAGTTCGCCGCTCACGTTGAAGGCCTGGGTGCCGTCGTACTCGACCTCGCAGGTCGCCCAGCGGCCCACGCCTCCCTGCCACGCCTCCCACACGTACGGCGGGTGGTTGGGGTTCACGCCCGCCCCGCCCGCGAGTTCCACGCCGAAGATCAGGGCCAGCACGTGATCGCTGTGGTCCCCGGCCAGCTGCACGAACAGCGCGTCACCGGGACGCGGTTCCGGCTGGAAGATCGGGAAGCGGTGCCCCGGCAGGCCCAGCTGCGCCAGGTCGTGCTGCGTGCCCGCGTGCCCGCTGCCCTGCGGCCCGGCGGTGACGCCGCCGTCCGCGCCGGTCTGCCCGTCGCTGTCCATCCGCACCTGCGCCAGGGTGTTCGCGCTGAACAGGCCCAGCAGGGTCGGCGGGCGGACCACGCCGCCGCGCTCGGTGGAGAACACGATCGCCTCGTTCACCTCGGTGCGCAGCGTGGCGACCTCGGTGCCGGCCGCGATGGCCAGCGGCGTGTCCTGCGGGGCGCTGAGGTAGAAGGTGACGGGCGCGCCGGCCGCGCGGGGCGGGGCCAGCTGCACGCCGATCATGTCCAGGAACGCGATCAGCAGTTTGTCCGGCACCTGGTTCACGCGGTACAGCAGCAGATCCGTCATCCAGGCGAAGATCTCGATGATGGCGATGCCGGGGTCGCTGGCGTTGTGGTCGGTCCATTCCGGGCAGTACTGCGGAATCAGTCGGCGCGCCTCGTCGAGAATGTCATCGAAGCGGCGGTCGTCGAGGTTCACGGTCGGTAGGGGCACGGCGGGTTCTCCAGGGTGAGGAAAGTTGAGGCGGGCGCGGCGGCCCGGTTGGGACGGGGTGGGTCGGGATCGGGCGGGGCGGGGGCAGTCGGAGCGGGGGCAGTTGGGGCGGGCGTTACAGGGAGCGGTAGAACGGGAAGACCAGCGAGCGCGGCTCCGGGTTGCCCTTCAGGCGGTAGCGGATGTCCACGACGATGCGTGAGGTGTCCTGGCCGTCCAGTTGCGCCTGCACCTGCTCGACTTCGATGCGGGGCTCCCAGGCGCGCAGGGCCTCGTCCACGTAGTACGACGCGAGGCCCAGCGTGGTCGCGTCGCCCGGCGCGAACACCAGTTCGTGAATGCGGCAGCCGTACTCGGGCCGCATGACCCGCTGGCCGCGCGCGGTCATCAGCAGGCTCAGGATCGCCTGCGTCACGGCCCGCTCGCCGGACACCATGGACAGTTGCCCGCGCGGGTTCACGCCGATCGGGAAGGCCACGCCGGTGCCGAGCACGTCGGCCGGTGAACGCAGCGGCGTGCCGGGCAGCGCGCCCGGCGCGGACTGCGCCGTGGAGTGCGGGGCATTCAGGGGCGGTCTGGACTGGGTCACCGGGGGCCTCCTGCGCGGTGTGCCGGGTGGGGGGCGGACCAGAGTGGATCGGCGGAACGGACGGAACCGGCGGCACTGTAACTCAGGCCGGGCCGCCGCGTGGGCAAGGTTGCGGCGGGGCGGGTCACGCAGGTCACGCGGTCCCCGGTTCGGCCGCCTGAGGGGTCAGGGCCGGAAGTGCCCGTGGGCCGGGCGCGGTGGGTTGATCGGTGGAGTCGTGGGCCGGGAGGGTCAGGGCGCGGCCGTCGAGGGTCAGGACGCGCAGTTGCTGCACCTCGCTGCGGCTGACGTTCAGATGCACGAGGCCCGCCTCGTCGCTGAAGGCGCGCACGCTGCCGTCGCCGCCCTCGCTGCGGACCAGGGCGTCCGCGATGGGCTGCCCGAGTTCGTCCAGCAGGTGCCAGCTGCTGCGAATGCGGCGCGAGACGGGGGGTTGCTCGCCGGGCGTGGCCTGCGCCCGGAAACTCAGGTCGCGTTCCAGGACCATGGGCGAGCGGGTCGTGACGCCCAGGTCGAGCGGGACGGTCACGGTGTAGTTCAGGTGGGGCCGCACGGTCTGTCCCAGACTGCTGAACACGCCGCTGCTGGTGTCGCCGGGCGTGATCTGGCCCAGGATGCCCAGGCCGGTGGCGCGGGCCGTAGCAGGCAGGTAGCGGTCCTCCCACTCGTCCTGGCGCATCAGGGCGGCCAGCACGCGCCACAGCACCTGCCACTCGTCGCGGCCCAGTTCGTCCAGTTGCGCCTTGAAGAACACCGTGACCAGAAACCGCAGGTCCATGCGGCGCGGGGCCAGGGTGCGGGCCACGCCCAGCCCGGTGGGCGCGTGCGTGAATTCCATGGACCGCAGCGAGGCGTTCTCGCGCAGGTCGTGCATGAAGAAGTTCAGGGTGGGACGGGTCAGGCCCGACACCCAGGCGGGTGTGGGCGCGGCGAAGCGGATGTCCAGCGCGTCGCGCGGCAGACCCGCCTCGGTATAGACAAGTTCTTTCAGGGACTGCTGGATTTCGTCGATCACGCGGCGCACTCCCGTCCGTGCACGCGGGCCGACGCCAGCGCCCCCACGGCTGCCACCACCGGGGGCGTTGTGGAGTTTCGCACTGAGATCTGTCGTCCTGGAGCGGTAATTTTCAAGTTTATCCCTCGGCGCTGAATGAATGACTGGTCAGTATAGAACCCGGCCCCCGCCCGCGTCTGCTCAAGTTCGCTTGAGCCCAAACCGGGCGTCTGCAATGTTGGGTATCTCACACCCCACGGGCGCCGCCACACCCGGCCGACGCCCCCCTACCCCTGCCCCGCACTCCGGAGGAATCCATGCCCGAATACCTGTCCCCAGGCGTCTACGTCGAAGAAACCCAGAGCGGCCCCCGCCCGATCGAGGGCGTCAGCACCACCACCGCCGCGTTCGTCGGCTTCGCACCCAACGGCCCCGCCAACACCCCGGTGTTCGTCGCCAACTGGCAGAAGTTCAAGGAGATCTTCGGGACCGTCACCGCCAGCGGCGAACGCGACCCCTTCATGGACGGCGCGTACCTCGCGCAGACCGTGTACGCGTACTTCAACAACGGCGGCACCCGCTGCTACGTCGTGCGCCTCGTGCCCACCCAGCCCGACGCCAAGGGCGCGCGCACCGTCGAGGCCGCCCGCCCGCTGCAACTGCCCAGCCGCGCCAGCAAGGCCGTACCCAGCCTCAGCATCGTCGCCCGCGACGGCCGCCAGAGCGACATCCAGATCGAAGTCCTCGCCCCGGACCCCGTCAAGACCGAACAGGCACCCAAAGGCAAGGACGGCAAACCCGCCGATGGTGGCGGCGGCGCCACCCCCGACGAGGGCACCGACGGTCTGTTCACGCTGCGCGTCTCCCGCAACGACGTGACCGAAACCTTCCCGAACGTCTCGATCGGCAAGAAGCACAGCCGCAGCGTCGCGGACGTCATCAACCGGGAAAGCACCCTGATCACCATCGAGGAAGCCAGCGCCACCGGCCCGCTCGTGGAACGCGCCCCCGAAATCGGCAGTTACGTGCTGCAGGCCCACAGCAACGTGATCGAGGAAGGCCGCGAACTCAAGGGACAGGACTTCGTGGGCAGCGTGGACAGCCGCAGCGGCATCGAGAGCCTCGAAATCGCCGAGGAAGTCAGCATGATCGCCGTGCCCGACCTGATGAGCGCCTACCAGGCCGGCATGATCGGCGCGGACGGCGTGAAGGCCGTGCAGCGCGCCCTGATCGACCACTGCGAACGCAACGCCAACCGCATCGCGCTGCTCGACACCCCCCCGGACCTGACCCCGCAGCAGGCCGTGCAGTGGCGCAACGTCGAAACGAACTTCGACTCCAGCTACGCCGCCATGTACTACCCCTGGGTCAAGATCGAAGGCCCCGACGGCAGCCCCATGATGGTCCCGCCCAGCGGCTTCGTGGCCGGCATCTACGCCCGCAACGACGTGGAACGCGGCGTACACAAGGCACCCGCCAACGAGGTCGTGCGCGGCATCATCGGGCCGGCCCTGCAGATCACCAAGAGCGAACAGGACATCCTGAACCCCATCGGCGTGAACTGCATCCGCGAGTTCCCAGGTATGGGCGTGCGCGTCTGGGGCGCCCGGACACTGTCCAGCAACGCCCAGTGGCGCTACGTGCCGGTCCGGCGCCTGTTCAACTACGTCGAGAAGAGCATCGAACGCGGCACCCAGTGGGCCGTGTTCGAACCCAACGACGAGAACCTGTGGTTCCGCATCCGCCGCGACATCAACTCCTTCCTGACCAGCGTCTGGCGTGACGGCGCCCTGTTCGGCAACACCACCCGCGAGGCCTTCTACGTGAAGTGCGACGCCGAACTGAACCCCGACGAGATCCGCGACCGTGGCGTGCTGCAGGTCGAGATCGGCCTTGCGCCCGTCAAACCCGCCGAATTCATCGTGTTCCGCTTCAGCCAGTACGCGGGCGGCGGACAGTAAGACAGCTGTTACCTGACCACCCCCTCCCCCACCACGCTCCCCTCATTCCCTCACCGGAGGTATTCATATGACCGCACCCACCCGCAAGGACCCCCTCGTTGCCGCCTACTTCAGCGTTCAGTTCGACAACAAGGTCGTCGGCGCGTTCCGCGAATGCACCGGCCTGGGCAGCGAAAGCCAGGTTGTCGAGTACCGCGCCACCGACGCCAAGGGCCGCGCCGTCCTGATCCGCGAACCCGGCACCATGAAGTACAACGACATCGTCCTCAAGCGCGGCATCACCAACGACATGGACATGTGGGAATGGCGCCAGCAGGTCGAGGAAGGCAACATGGACGAAGCCCGCCGCAGCGGCACCATCACCCTGCACAACCAGAAAGGCGAACCCGTCGCCGCCTGGACCTTCGAGCGCGCCTGGCCCAGCAAACTGAACGGCCCCACCTACGACGCCAAGAGCAACGAGGTCGCCATCGAGGAACTGACCATCACGCACGAAGGGTACAAGCGCGTCCCCGCGGGCAGCTAAGCACCCGTGACCCGGACTGACGCGTGAACGAACTGACATTCATGCTGCCCGCCGGACTGCACACGTCCGACGGGCAGGTTCACCGGGGCGGCGTCATGCGCCTCGCCACCGCCCTCGACGAGATCGAACCGCTGGGCGACCCGCGCGTGCAGCGCAACGAGGCGTACTACCCGCTGCTGCTGCTGGCCCGCGTGATCACGCGCCTCGGGCCGTTCTCACCCGTGACACCCGACGTGCTGGGCGTGCTGCCCGCCGCCGACTTCGCGTACCTGCAATCGCTGTACGCCCAGATGAACACCGCCCCCACCCTCGCGCTGCCCCCGCAGTCCGCGCCGCCCGCCGCGCCGCCTACCTGGAACGCCGCGCCCACACCGGCCTTCACGGACGGTCAGATCGAGACGGAATGCCCGCACTGCGGCGCGATCCTGGAACTCGACCTGAGCGCCGACCTGGAACAGGGCGTTCCCTCATGACCCCCCCCGCACGCCCACCACACCCGGCCCCACCACACCCAGCCCCGCCCCGCCCGACCGGCGCGGCGGGCGAAGCCGTCCCGGTCGGGTCGCGCGCCCAGACGACCGCGGACATCGACCTGGACGAGGTGACGCGCCGCGTGTACCGGCTGTTACAGGACGACCTGCGCCTGGACCTGACCCGCAACGGACGCTGATACGGACTGCCGTTCAACCGGAGTCCGTACGACACCCCACCCAGGAGACCGCCGATGACCTTCCGCTCCAATGTCAGTTTCAACCGGGGACGCCCGCGCGTGACCGCCTCCCTGAGCCTCGGGCCGCTGGGACAGGTGAACTTCAGTGCCGGGTTCGACCTCCGCAACCCCACCAGACCGAACCTGCCGCGCCCGGTCGCGCCGTCCGAACTGACCATGACGCACGCCACCCGCTTCAAGACCATCACGCCGCAGCAGACGTCGCTGCACGTCCTGAGCAACCACCGCTACCAGGTGTCCATCGACGGACTGGAACACGCCGCGTTCAGTGAGGTCAGCGGGCTTCAGGTCGAGACCGAGACCATGGACTTCATCGAGGGCGGCGTGAACGACCGCGTGCTGCGCCTGCCCGTGCGTTCAAGGGTGGGGAACCTGATCCTCAAGCGCGGCATGGTCTCCGGGAACGAACTGCTCGAATGGCACCTGAACATCGTGCAGGGCTACCTGGACGTGCGCAACATCACAGTGACCGTGTACGACCACCCCACCGGCGCCCGCGACAGCGGCGGCACCTACCGCACCGCCGACCCGAAAGTCCGGATGCGGTTCGAACTGCTGCAGGCGTACCCGGTCAAGTGGAGCGGCCCCACCTTCTCCGGAAACGGGGACGCCGTCGCCGTCGAATCGCTGGAACTCGCGCACGCCGGGTTCCTGCAACTGAGCCGCTGAGCCGCGCTCATCCTTTCCCCCGAACAGACCTGCGGCCCGGCCACCCACTCCGCCCGGCCCCGTGAAGGAGTCCAGTGAGTATCTTCGACGAGCGGCTGCGCCGCCTGAAACACGCCTCGCAGATGGCCGTCACCCGGCGCGACCATCCCCGGAGTGACGCGGCCCTCGCGGCGAACCCCACCCTGACCCTGAACCCCCCGAGCCCCCTGAGTCCCCTGAGTCCCTGGTCGCCCGTGACGCCCTTCACGCAGCCCGCCGTGCCCGGCCATCTGCCCGGCCATCCGCTCAGCCGCGCCCGCAGCGGGCCGCGCCGCGTGCCTGCCCGGCTGCTGTCGGCCCCGCCCGGCGCGGTCACACCCACCCCGGACGACCTGCCGCAGTGGTCACCGGCCGCCACCCCCGATCTGTTCGTGCCCGGCCCGGCGCCGCGCAACACCGACAACCACGCGGCCGAGTGGGCCGCCGGGTGGGCCGCCGCACCGGCCGTCAACGATCCGTACGGCGATTACGAGGACGCCCTCGCGGCCGGGCTGAGCCCACTGCCCCCGCTGGGCGCGCTGCCCCCGGAACCACTGCCGGACCGGGCCGCGCCCCGTGAGGCCGACGCGCACCGCCCGGCCCCGCTGCGCCCCGCGTCGTTCCTGGAAACCATGGCCCTGAACGCACCGCCCCCGGAACCGGATGCGGCCACCGAGAAGACCCCGGATACGTTGCCCGCCACCGAACCCGCTCCTGAACCCAGCACGGAACCCCAGGCCGGGAGCACAGGCCCGCAGGTGACTGGCCCCCAGGTGCCCGGCCCGCAGGTGAATGCACCCCAGGTGAATGGCCCGGCGCAACCGCACACGGAGCTGCCCCAGACCACGCCACCCAGCCCGGCGCCACCCATCACGGGTCTGCCCATCGCGGCTCTGCCCGACCCGGTAACGCCCGGCCCGGAAGCGCCGCGCCCCCCGGCACCGCAGGCGACCGGCGCGCAGGCAATCACCCGCACCGAGACAGCACCTGAAACCGGGGCAGCCACCGAAATCGAGGCAAGCACCGGAACGCCCGTCACCGGAACGCCAGTCACCGAAACGCAAGACGCTGGAACACGCGTCACTGGAACGGGAACCACCAGCGAACCCCGCGCCGACCGCAGCGAACCGGCGGCCCCCGCACCGGCTGCACCCGCCCCCTCCGGGAAACGGGACGGAAGCGACCAGCCGCCCCGGCCCGCGACCCCGGCCGCGCCTGAACCGTCCCGCACACCCGCGCCGGACGCGACGGCCGGTGAACCCACGGACGAGGACGGGCCGCCGCTGGTGTTCCCGGACGTGCTTCCGCCGGACGTGCGTGAACAGCAGGAACAGGAACGCCGCGAGCTGGAGCGACTGCTGCGTTCCGGGAACAACGACATTCCGGTGCGACTGCCGCGCCGACCGCGCCCGCAGGCGGCGCCCATCGTCGCGCCGAAGGTCGAGGAGGAAGTGAAGCCCGCGCCGCCCATCCCGCAGGACGTCTCGCAGAACATCCTGGCGCGCCTGAACCGCTTCGCGGAACTGGAGGAACGCGGCGAGATCGAGAGTTCCGCGCTGGGAGCCGGGCAACTGCACGCCTGGCAGGACCACCATCCGGAACGCAACGTGAGTGCGCCCGGCGCGGCGGAACCCGACCTGACGGACCGCGCCGCGCCCACCCAGGCACGCGCGGACCAGCCGGGCACGCGCGGCAGCGTCACGCCCCGCCTGCGCGCCCGCGCCAGCCGCTCCGGCCGGAACGCCCGCACCCCGGACGGCGGCCCGGCCGACCCGGACGAGGAACCGGACACAGCGGGTCACACGCCCGGTCAGCCCGCTGCCAGCGCCCCCATGCTCGGCGCACCCGTGCCCAGCGAACCGGCACCCAGTGAGCCGGTGCCCAGTCCCACTGTATCTAGCCTCTCTGTGCCCGACACCGCCGTGCCCGACATGCCTGGACCCGCCCAGGATGAACCCGCCGGGTCCAGCCGTGCGGAGGCCGCGCCGGTGCAAGTTCACTCTGCGGACACCAGTCTTGCGGAAATCTCCCGCCCGGCACCGACCGCGCCCAGCCCGGCCGCCGCGCTGGACAGGCTGATGCCACCGGCTGCTCCGGTTCCAGTCGCCACAGCACCGGGAGCAGACCGCAGCTCAGACGCGCCTCTCCCTGGCGGCACCCCGGTGACCCCAGCGGTTCAGGCGCCAGTTCAGGCCCCGGTGGTCGGGGTTCAGGCTGCACCATTCCCGGTGGCCGGTCAGGTGCCGCCGCACCCTGACCTCCGGCCGACCCCGGGTGTCCAGCCCGGCCCGGTCGGGCGGCCCGGAACGCAGCCGGAGGCCCCCTCGTCCACAGCGGCGCGGCCCGCAGCGGTGCGCCCCACAGCCGATGAGGGCCTGCCCGGCGAGGCTGTACCTGTCCTGCCCGGGTCGGGCACGCCCCGTTCAGAGGGGATGGACCGCGCGCCCCTGCCTGCAATCCCCCCGCCTGCAATCCCCCTGGCGGCACGGCCCGTTCAGCGCAGCGTCCTGGAGCGGGAGGCGTTCCCCGCCCTGCCCGTGCCCATCCTGCCCGTGCCCGGCCTGCCTGCCGCGCAGGGGGTCGTCTCCGTACCGCCAGCCGCGCCCGTCGGCCGTCCGTCCGGGGCGACCCGGCGGCCCGACCGGAACGGCGTTCAGCCTCTTCCCTCCCGGACCGATCAGGTCCCGGCGAACGAGGCGACGACCGGGGCGACGACCGGGGCGGTCCCCTCGCCTGCGGGGCCTGCGGATACTGCGCCGGACTTCCCGGCCGACCGCACGCGGGAACCTGTGGCGGGTACGCACCCACCCCGGCTGCTGCCGCCCCAGCCTGCGCCGCCTCCGGCTGATCTGACACGACCCGTGCTGTCAGTGCCTCTGTCGTCAGCACCTCTGTCGTCAGCACCTCTGTCGTCTGTGCCCGTCGCCCCGGTGCCTGTCCCGGTGGTGCCTGTCCTGCCCGTGCCCGCGCATCTCACCGGCAGTGGCCCTGTGCCCGGCTGGCCGGAAGAGACCGTTGACGGACCACAGGTCACCCCCGCGCCCCTGTCACCCGAACAGTCCCACGCAGAGCCGACCGGGAGGGAGGCGGCCGCCCCTGCCACTGAACGCCCCCCCCTCCCGGAGACTCCACGACTTCCCGACCCGCCGACCGGACACCCTGCCGGGCAGGCGGGCCGGAACGCGCCGTCACCGCTGAACTGGCCAGAGGCGCCCGCCGCTCCCCAGACCGGTCCTGTGGTTCAGGCGGAGACCGCGCCGATCGCCACTGCACCGATCGCCACTGGGCCGATCACCACTGCGCCGGTGGTCACTGCGCCGGTGGTCCCTCTGCCCATCGTTCCTGGGCCGGTCATTCCTGGGCCGGTCGCTGCCGCGCCGGTTCCTTCCGACGGGCGGCCCGCCGCCGTCCGGCCAGGAGCCACGTCCGGGCCGGAGGCCGGTGATGTGCCGGGCCGTTCCCTGCGGGCAGAGCGGGCAGAACCGGCCTCAGCCCAATCTCGATCAGCCCAATCTCAATCAGCACAGTCTCGATCAGCCCAGGTTCAGCCCGTCCGGCCGGGAATTTCCTCCGCTGCACCCGCGGTGTGGGAGGGTCCGGCACGCGCCGCGCCGCGCGTGCTGCCGCGCCCGGTGAGCGCACAGCCCGCCGGGGTCGGTCCGGCCCGCACGTCCCTCAATGCGCCGCCCCTGCCCGTGCAGAGGTCGGCCCGGCCGGACGCTGCCCAGGTCCCGGTGGACGCTGAGGTGGACGCTGGCCGGTCAGCCTCCACGGTCCCAGGCCGCGCACCGACCACCCGGCCCGCTCCGGCGGTTCCGGCGCCCGAAAACCCGGACAGCCCGCCTGCCGATGCGCTGGTCACCATGCCCGTAGCTGTACAGCCCACTCCTGTGCAGCTCAGCCCTGTGCAACCCAGTCCTGTGCGGCCGCAGCTTGCCCCGGTGCAGGTGCCGGACCTGAATCCAGGGGCGGGGTCGTGGCCCGCTGGACCGGGTGGCCCTGTTGCGGTGCTCCCGGTGGCCGGGCTGCCGACCGTGTCTTCCACGGGGGTGCTGCCTGCCGGGCCGTTCCAGTCGAGTCCGGTGGGGACCGGGTATGCGGTTGATGGGCCGCTGCACCTGCCGTACGCGCGTGACCCGGACGGACAGCGCGGCCGGACGGCGCCGGTCCCGGCAGAGGCGGCGGAGGTCGTCCCGGTCCTCCCGGACGCGCCCTTCAGCGCAGCGGACGGGCGCCCCGGCACCGCCATGCAGGTGCCGTGGGTCGAGGCGGTCGTGCCGGGATTCGAGGGGCCGGGCGTGCCGGGGTCCGGGGATCGTCCGGGCGTTCAGTTCACGGCGGTTCCGGCGCCCGTGACGGCCGCAGCGGTGGGCGGGTTGACGGACAGCGTGACTGGCGGCCCGACTGGCGGCCTGAATGACGGCTGGGAGAGCACGCTGCGGGCCGCGCTGCCGTCGCTGTTCGGGCCGGGGCCGAGCATCAGGATTCCTGTGCCGGAAATACCGGGACTGGTGGGGCCGGGGCCGGAGGTGTCGGGGCCGGTGGTGTCGGGGCCGGTGGGGCCGGGCACGTCGCGGCCGGGCGTGCAGGCGGTGACGCCGCAGGGTGCGCCGCTGCACAGGGATGGGCTGCCCGGTGCCCTGTTGCCCGGTACCCTGCTGGGCGGTTCGGAGTTGGATGGGCCGCAGGCGCGGTTGCTGCGGACCTTGCAGGCGGCCGTCATCCGGGACGGGCATGGTCAGCCGTTGCCGCCGGGGGTGCAGGCGTCCCTGGCGCAGTTGATGGGTACGTCGGTGGCGGATGTGCGCGTGATCCGCAACGCGGGGGTTCCGGCGGCGTTGCGGGCCGCGCGGGCCGAGGCGCTCACGGTGGGGCGCACGGTGTTCCTGTCGCCGGACACGCCGCTGGAGTCGGCGGCCGGGCGGGCGCTGGCGGCGCATGAGGTCACGCACGCCCTGCGCCGTGACCGCGCGGGGTTCGTGCCGGAGGTGCTGCGCCGCGCGCCGGGCCGTCCGGACAGCGGGGCCGAGGAGGCCGTGGCGCTGGCGACCGAGCATGCCAGCGCCCGCCAGTCGGCGCAGGACGTGCGTGCGGGTTCCCGGCCGGGCATGAACACGTCGGCACAGTGGGCGTGGACGGTCAATCCCTTCAGGAACGACGGCCCGAGCGATGGCCCGGACGACAGCACCGACGCCCGCGCAGACGCCTCGCCCTGGTGGTCGTCGGACGTCCCGTCGCCCGCCGGGCGGGGTCCGCTGTCCGGGCAGCGCGCGCCGGAGCCTGCGCCCCCGCCGCCACTGCCGTTGCCTGCGCTGGGCATGGCTTCTGGCGGTCTGGGGTCTGCGGGCAGTCTGCTGGGCGGCGTGGTGAACGCGGCCGCCAGTGACCGGGCCGCGCCGCAGGTGCCGAAGGATACGCAGGCGGGCGCCCCGCCGGTGGGGCGGCGGGCGCAGGCTCCGGCGCAGGTGGATCTGGATCAGGTGGCGCGTGAGGTGTACGCCCGCCTGCGTGATCGACTGAGCAGTGAGTTGCGGCGGCACTGAGCGAGGGAAGCGCAGAGCGAGGCAGGCGCTGAATCCGGCGGCGCTCCCCCACGATGGCACTCCCCCACGGTAGCGGGGCGCCGCCTGTGCGGGTCAGCCGCCGATGTTCACGGTGGGCGCTCCGGCGCTGATGACGCCGCCGTGCGCGGTGCTGTCGCCCAGGCGGGCGGCGGGGCGGCCGTTGATGCGGACGGTGGCGCTGCCCTGCGCGATGGTGTCGGGCGGGCCGATGCACACGCAGGGGTCACCGGCGCGGGCGGCGGGTTGCCCGCCGATCAGGACGTTGGCGCTGCCGCCGCTGACCGGCCCGCCGACGTGCGGGGTCCAGCCCTGGAACTGGGGGCAGGTGTGGGTGTCTCCGACGCGGGCGGCCATGGGCATGCGTGCATGGTACGGCGTGTGGGGGCGTGAGGTGCGCGCAGGTGCGGTCAGGGGGTGGGGGCGCGGCGGGGCGTGTCGTGCAGGAAGCGGGCGTCGGCGCCCTGCTGCGCGACGCGGCCGAGCAGGATGGTCGTCTGGGTGGCGTTGCGGCTGAGGCGGTCGCGGTTTTGCAGGATCAGGGTGTCGCCGGGGCGCAGGCTTTCGATGGCGCGGTGCAGGACCGGGCGTTCGAGGTGGTCGCCGCTGTTGTTGTCGATGAAGATGGACTGGCACCCGGCGCTGAGCAGTTCCTTGATCTGGGTGATGGGTTGTTTCTGGGCCTGGATGGAGCGTGCGTAGCCGATCAGCATGGGGGGACCTCGGTCGTGTGGGGCGGGTGGGTGGCCGGTCTGTCGGGCCGGGCGGGGTGCAGGTCCGTGAGTGGGGGCAGGTCCGTGAGTGTACGCCCCGGAAGGGGGTGCCCGTGGGAGGCGCAGGGGTGGGTCTTCTTCATCATGCACTGCCCGGTGGGGGGGCCGGGTGGGTGGTGGGGGAGGTTGTGAGGAAGCACACACCACGCCGCCGGGTTAATGGAGTAAATACTCAGGTATGGCCCGTCCCCGCTCGATCACCGATGAACAGATTGTGGAGGCCGCGCACGAGGTCTTTCTGGAACAGGGCTTCTCGGCCACGACCGCCGCCATCGCCCGCCGCGCCGGGGTGTCCGAGGGCACGCTGTTCAACCGTTTTCCCACCAAGGAGGACCTGTTCGTGGCGGCCATCGGCCTGAGCAACTACGGCCGCTGGCGTCCGGAACTGCTCGCGCAGGTCGGCCAGGGCGAGGTGCGCCGCAACCTGGAACGCGCCCTGATGAGCGTGCTGGACGAGGCCGAACTGCTGATGCCCAAGCTGATGGTGATGTTCTCGCGCGGACACGATCCTGGTCACAACCCGCTGCTGCAACGCCTGGACGACCCGATCCGTTCGGACGCCGACGCCCTCGACACGTACCTGCAGGCCGAGGCGGGGCGTGGCCGTGTCCGTCCGCTGGACGCCTCGGTGACGGCGCTGGCCATGATGGGCGCCGTCACGCACTACATCCACCGCGAGCGGATGCTGCCGCACATGGGGCACGATTCGGTCGAGCGGGGGCGGTTCGTGCGCGGCCTGCTGGACGTCATGTGGCCGGGAATGGCGCCGTGAGCGGGTCCGGCCGGGCGGCGCCGGGGTCGCGTCATCCTTTCGGTGGGTGTCAGGCTGGGCCGGATGCGCTGTGATTCGTAAGTAAGTGTTCACTCTTTAATTCCGGCCCACCTTCACCGCCCACCGATCCCGCCACCCGTTCCGGCCGCCTCCGTCGGCACCGAGGTCCCAGATGCTGCCTGCGCTGCACGTCCACCCGCTGATTCCGCCGCGCGCGAGAGGCCCCACCCGGCCCTGCCGGTTCCCGCGCGTCTCGCGTTCCGTTCACGCCCCACTGCCCGACCCACCGAGGTTCCCTGCATGACTGATCTTCCCTCTTCCCTTCTGGCGCGGCCCGCGCGGATGACCCTGCTGACCCTGAGCGTCCTGCTGGGCTTCGCCGGGGCGCAGCAGACCGCGCCGCCCACGGCCACCCCACCGGCGGCCAGCGGCGCCGCGGCCCCGGCCGCCAGCCTGACACCGCTGCTGGAATCGCTGCGCGGCGCCCCCGACTGGCGCGCGGCGGACCTGAACTACCGCGCCGCGCAGCTGACCCTGGACAGCGCCCGCACCCGCGCCGGCCTGAGCGTGACGGCCGGCGTGGACGGCAGCCTGACCCGCGTTCCCTGGGACAGCGGAACGTTCACGGGTGCCACGACCCTCACGGTCAGCGCCAACCTGAACGTGCTGCCGTGGGCTCCGGCCCTCGAGGGCGCCCGCAGCGCCGCGCGTTCCCTGGCGGGCGCGGCGGTGGACCTGCGCAACACCCGCGCGCGCCTGACCGTGCAGGTCCTCCAGGCGTACGAGGGTGTGCGCGGCGCCTCGGGCGCGCTGGAACTTTCACGCGCGCAACTGGACCTGGCCCGCGCGCAACTGAGCGCCGCGCAGTCGCAGCGCAGTGACGGCGTCCTGTCGGCCGAGGGACTGCTGGCGCAGCAGGCGGCGTTCGAGAACGCGCAGGCCGCGCAGACCCGCGCCGAGCGCACGCAGGCGCAGGCGACCCGCAGCCTGAACCGCCTGCTGGGCGCGCCCGTCACGCTGCCCGCCCAGGCAGGGGCGTTCGCGCCGCTCCCCACGGTGACCGTAAACGGCACGCTACCCGAACTGCTGGACCGCGCCCTGTCCCGTCGTCCCGAGGTCGCGCGGGCGCAGGCGGCGCTGGCCGACGCGCAGGCGGGCCTGAGTGCCGCGCAGCTCGACGCGCGCTTCCCGGACGTGACCGCCAGTGTCCGCGCCGGGCAGCTCAGTGACGGAGCGGGCGGCAGCGGCCGCCTGCTGAGCGGCACCCTGAACGTCAAGCAGGGCACCCTGGGCGCGCAGGTCAGCGTGCCGCTGAAGGACACCAGCGCCATTCCGGGCGGCGTGGCCCTGTCGCTCAGCGCGTCGCTGCCGGTGTTCGGGAACACGCGCGGCACCGCCCTGACGCAGGCGCAACTGGGCGTCACGCAGGCGCAACTGGCGCTGGACAGCGCCCGCCAGAGCGTCGAACTCGACGTGCGCGCCGCGCTGGACGCCCTGCAGAACGAGCAGGACGCCCTGAACGCCGCCCGCACGACCGCCGAACAGGCACGCACGGCGCTGGACAGCGCCCGCGCCCGCCTGAACGCCGGACTGGGCACCGCCCTGAACGTCCGGCAGGCCGAACTGACCTCCTTGCAGGCCGATCAGGCGCTGCAATCGCAACTGAACGCCGTGACGCTCGCCACGCTGACCCTGGCGCAGGCCACCACCGACCTCGACCCGCTGCTGCTGACCTCCGGAGGCACCCCATGAAGAACACGATCCCCACCCCGACCCCCACCGCTGCCCGGCGCGCACTGCCCGGCGCGGCACGCCTGCTGGCCCTGACGCTGGCACTGGCCGCCCCGCAGGCGTCGGCGCAGGCCGCGACCAGCCTGACGCTGCCCGGAGCCGTCACCCGCGCCCTGAGTGACGGCGCGGACGTGACGACCGCGCGCGCCAACCTGCAAAAAGCGCAGGCGAACCTGCGGGCCGTGCGGGCCGACCCGACCTCCCCGATCACGGTCCTCACGCAGGCCGAGCAGGACGTGGCCGCGCAGGCCGCCACGCTGGCCTCCACCAAACTGAACGTCGCGCAGACCGTGATCACGCAGTACCTGGGCGCCTACGAGACGGCTGCCCGCACCGGCGTGCTGGCCGCGCAGGTCGAACTGGACGCCCGGCAGCTGAAGATCGCGCAGGCGAAACTGGCCGCGCGCGTGGCGACCACCCTGGACGTCAGCCGCGTGCAGAACACCCTGGACAGCGACCGCCAGGACCTCCAGAGTGCCCGCGACCAGCTGCCGGTCCTGGAAGCGCAGCTGGCCCGCAGCCTGAACCTGCCGGCCGGCACCGACCTGAACCTGAGCGCCCCGCCCGCCCCGCCGAAACTGAGCCTGACGCTGGCCGGATTGCAGGCCGGGCTGGAAAAACGCCTGCCGGGGCTGGTGCAGGCCGCGAACGGCGCGGCGTTCAGCGCCCTGCAGGTGAAACTGGCCGACAACGACTACACCCCGGCCCGCACCCTGGAAGACGCCCGCGTGGCCGCGCAGAACGCGCAACTCAGCCTGGGTGACGCGCAGCGCAGCGCCCTGACGCAGGTGCGTGACGCCTACCGCAGCCTTCAGGACGCGCAGGAACGCGTGGCGCTGTCGCGTGACAGTCTGGCGAACGCGCAGACCAGCCTCACGCAGGCGCAGGCCCGCCTGAAGGCCGGGACGGCCGCCGCCGTGGACGTGCAGCAGACGCAGGTGCAGACGCAGCAGGCCACGCTGAGCGTCACGCAGGCGCAGAACAACGTATGGCGCGCACTGGCAGCCCTGGGCAGCGCGGCAGGCACCGACGTGACAGGACTGGTGAAATGAGCGGCGCACCCACCCGGTTCATGGCGGCCCGCCGCCCCGCCGCGCAGCTGACGCTGGCCGCGCTGCTCAGCGCCGCGCTGGCCGCCTGCGCCGCGCCCGGCCAGACCGACGCCGCGCCCGGCACCACGCCCGGCACGGAGGCCGCCGCACCCACCACCAACGACCTGGACGCCGCGCCGCCCAAGACCACCACCCTGGACGTGACGGTCGTGCAGGCCACCAGCGGCACCCTGAACGTGCAGCGCAGCGCGTCGGCGGTGATCGAGGCGCAGCGGGACTCGCAGGTCGCCGCGCAGAGCGGCGGGAACGTGCGCGCCGTGCTGGTCAGCGAGGGCGACCGCGTGAACCGGGGCGACGTGCTGGTGCAGCTGGACGACACGCAGCAGCGGCAGGCGCTGGAGAACGCGCGCCTGCAGGTGCAGCAGGCGCAGATCAACCTGGATCAGACGCGCACGAACACCAGTCAGGCGACGGCCGCGCTGAGCGCCTCGGTCACGTCCGCGCAGGCGGCGCTGGCGCAGGCGCAGAGCAGCGCGCAGAGCGCCGAGACGCTGTACGGGCTGGGCGGCGTGAGCCTCGCGGACCTGCAGGCGGCCCGCTCGCAGCTGGCGCAGGCGCAGAGCGCGCTGGCGCAGGCACGCAACAACCTCGCGCAGAACGGTAGCAGCGCCAGCGGCAGCGTGCCGCTGCAACAGGCCAGCCTGAAATCCGCGCAGGCCAGCGTCGCGCAGGCCGAGGAGAACCTGGCCCGCACGGCGGTCCGCGCGCCGTTCTCCGGGACGGTCGCCAGCCTCGCGGTCAGCGTGGGCGAGTTCGCCGCGCAGGGCTCGGCGGTGGCGCGACTGGTCGATCCGGGCAGCATCCGCGCGAAGTTCAGCGTGCCCAGCGGCGACGCACTGGCCCTCAAGGACGGCACGCGCCTGAACCTGGGGTACGGCGGCGTGAACTACGTGGCGGTCGTGACGGGCACGCCCAACATCGCGGGCACCAACCGGCTGGTGCCGGTCACGGCGCGCGTGCAGGGCGGCGAGGCGCTGCCGGTCGGCGCGACCGCGCAGGCCCGCTACCGCAACACGCTGGGCACGGGCGTCCTGGTGCCCAGCAGCGCCGTGCAGGTGGACGGCGGGCAGAACACGGTGTACGTCGTCTCGGACGGCGTGGCGCAGCTGACGCCCGTGACGGTCGTGGCCGAGAGCGGCGGTCAGGTGGCGCTGCGCGGCGTGCAGGCCGGGCAGGAGATCATCACGCCCGTTCCGGCCAGCCTGCAGGACGGCGCGAAGGTGAAAGTCGCCCGCGCGGCCGCTGAAGCGACCGAAGGCGGCGCGCCGTGAGCACGCACGACTCCGACGACTTCCGGGATATTCCCGGCGCGACCCTGCCGGACGGCACACCGGAACCCACCATTCACCCGCTAGTACGCTTCAGCGTGAAGAACTACGTGTTCTCCATCGGTATCTTCGTGATGCTGGTGCTGGCCGGGCTGGTCACGACCTTCCGGCTGGGCGTGGAACTGCTTCCGAACTTCGAGGTGCCGATCCTGGCGGTCAGTACCGGCTACCCCGGCGCGAACCCCGATCAGGTGGACCGCGAGGTCAGCCGCAAGATCGAGGACGCCATCAGCACCCTGGCGGGCGTGACGGACATCAACACCACGTCGGTCAGTAACCAGTCGGCGGTCGTGATCACGTTCAGCGACGACACCGACATCGACGGGGCCGCGAACTCGGTATCGCAGGCGGTCGCCGCGATCCGCGGGAGTCTGCCGGACGGCAGTAACGCCCCGGTCGTGCAGAAGTTCGACCCGAACGCCACGCCGATCCTGACGCTGGCACTGCTGGGCGGCAGCAACCCCCCGGCGCAGGTCACCACCTACGCCGAGGACGTGCTCGTACCCCGCCTGGAACGCGTGGAGGGCGTCGCGGACGTCAGTGTCAGCGGCGGCCCGGAACGCAAGGTGCAGGTGCTGCTGGACCCCGCCAAACTGCAGGCGTTCAACCTGTCGCCCGCGCGGGTCACGCAGGCCATCGGCGCCAGCGCCCTGGACCTCCCGGCCGGGACGGTCGAGCGGGGCGGCGTGCAGACGCAGTTCTCGACCCGCAACACCCCCAAGAGCGCCGCCGACGTGGGCCGCATCACGGTGGACGCCCAGACGGGCCTGCAGGTCTCCGACGTGGCCAGCGTGCGCGACGGCGCCGTGACCGCCAGCAGCCTGGCGCGCGTGAACGGGCAACCGGCCGTGCTGCTCAGCGTCCGTAAGGGCAGCGGCACGAACTCGGTGGCCGTGGCGGACAACGTGCGCGCCGCGATGGAAGCGCAGCCGCTCCCGGCCGGGTACAGCCTGTCCCTGGCGAGCGACACGACCACCGAGACCCGCGCGACCGTCAGTGACACCTTCAAGGAATTCCTGATCGCCGTGGCTGCCGTGGGCGTCATCTGCCTGCTGTTCCTGGGTCGCCTGAACACCGTGCTGGCCGTGATCCTGGCGATTCCGATCTCGATCAGCGCCGCGCCGCTGCTGTTCGGGCTGCTGGGGTTCACGTTCAACATCATCTCGCTGCTGGCGATCATCGTGGCGATCGGGATCGTGGTGGACGACTCGATCGTGGTGGCCGAGAACGTGCAGCGTTACCGCGACCTGGGGTACTCGCAGCTGCGCAGCGTGCTGCTGGGCGGCAGCGAGGTCTTCAGCGCCGTGACCGCCGCGAGCTTCTCGCTGCTGGCCGTGCTGATCCCCCTGAGCCTGATGCCGGGCATCCTGGGGCAGTTCTTCAGTCAGTTCGGGCTGGGCATCGCGGCCGCCATCGTGCTGTCGTGGCTGGAAAGCCTGCTGTTCCTGACGGTCCGCATGGCGTACACCCGCGACCCGGACCCCGTCACGTGGGCGCAGGTGCCGGGCGTGCTGGGCCGCTTCCCGGCCATGTTCATGGACGCCCTGCGCGGCGTGCGCACGCCCGCCGGGCTGCTGTGGCTGGCCCTGGCCGGCGCGGGCGTGTCGTTCGCGCTGTCCCGCACGGCGCTGGGCGTGCCGGGCGCCGTGATCGTGGCGGCCGTGATCGCGCCGCTGGTCGTGGCCGTCGCCCGGTACCTGCTGACCAGCCTGTTCGCGCTGCTCGAGGCCCTGACCGGCACCCTGCACGGCTTCACGAACCGCGCCGTGGCCCGCGTGGCCCGCTCGTACGCGCGGGGCCTGAACCGCGCCCTGAACGTCCCGTGGGCGGTCATGCTGGTCGCGCTGGTGTTCCTGCTCACGGCCCCGCTGGCCCTCAGGGGCGTGGGCTTCGCGTTCACGCCCAAGACCGACAGCGGCGTGATGACCGTCACGCTGAGCCTGCCGACCGGCACGGACCTGAACGCCACCAACCGCCTGACCCGGCAGGTCGAGGACCGCCTGCTGGCCAGCCCGAACGTGCGCCTGCTGGAAACCAGCGTGGGGGCCGGGAGCGCCACCGGCGGGAACAACTCCAGTGAGAGCGCCCTGACCGTCACGCTGATCGACCGGGCCGAACGCCCGGCCATCGAGGAACTCGTCGCGCAGTTCAACCGGGAACTCACGCCGCTGGTGGCGGCCGTGCCCGGCACGGAACTGACGGTCGGCACGCAGCAGAACGGCCCCGGCGGCAGCGCCGACATCAGCCTCGCGCTGACCGCGCCGAACCAGGCGCTGCTGATCGAGAAGAACCGCGAACTCGTGCGGCTGCTCGCGCAGGACCCGAACCTGAGGACCGTGGAGAGCAGCCTGAGCGCCACCCGCCAGGAACGCACCTTCATTCCCGACGCCACCCGCCTGTCCGGCACGGGCCTGAGCGCCACCGACGTGGCCCAGGCGCTGCGCACCTACAACGACGGCAGCACCGCCGGAAGTGTCCGCGACGGCGACCGCAGCATCGACATCGTGGTGCGCCTGGACCCGTCCCGCATTCAGGACGAGCAGAGCCTGCTGTCGCAGACGGTGTACTCCAGCGGCCTGAACGCCAACCTGCCGCTGTCTCAGCTGGGGGCCTTCGAGGTCTCGCAGGCGCCCGCCACCCTCAGCCGCCTGAACAAGGCGTACACGGCCAGCATCGACATCAACCTGAAACCCGGCGGCCCGAACGCCTTCGCGTACCAGCGCGAGATCGTCGCCAGCGCCGAGAAGGCAGGCATCCTGACGGACGGCGTGACCCTCGGGAACGCCAGTTCCTTCGGCAGCGCCGGACTGACCGGCGACCTGGTGTTCTACGGCCCGGTCCTGATGGTCGTGGCGATCCTCCTGACGTACCTGGTGCTGGGCAGCCAGTTCAACTCGTTCCGGTACCCGATCTACCTGCAACTCCCGATTCCGCTGGCGGTCGTGGGCGCGCTGTGGAGCCTGAACTTCTTCGGCGCGGACCTGGATGTCATCACGGTGCTGGGCATGGTGATCCTGCTGGGCCTGAGCACCAAGAACTCGATCCTGTACCTGGAGTTCGTGACGGAACGCGCCCGCAGCCTGCCGCTGCGTGAGGCGCTGATCGAGGCGGCCGAACTGCGCTTCCGGCCGATCCTGATGACCACCCTGACCGTCCTGGTGATCAGCATTCCGCTGATCCTGGGCCAGGGCGACGGCGCCGAATTCCGCCGGGGTCTGGGGATCGTGATCCTGGGCGGCGTGGTGACCAGTACGCTGCTGACCTTCTTCGTGGTGCCCACGGTGTTCTGGCAGTTCGAACGCCGCCGCCAGAAGCCCGTCGCGCCCACCGCGCCGGAAGGGACGCTGGCTGCCGGGGACTGATACGGGTTCCGTTTATTTCGTTAACAGATCGGAACACCACCGATCTGTTAACTCCACGTCCGGAACCCGTTTCTCTCCTACTCGCTCCGCTCGGATTGAACGGCTTTATAAGCCATTCAATCGGAGTCCGTATGACCCGGACGGCACCTGAACGAGGCCCCCTGCACCCATCCGGTGTGGGGGGCCTCGTTCAATGATGCGATACGGACTCCGTTTCGCTCCTGCTTGCATCCGCTCGGACCCAGTGGCCTTTGCAGTCCATTCAATCGGAGTCCGCATGAGCGCTATCATGAGAGCTGAACGAACCCGGCCTGGTTCCTGAAGGTGTGCTCCCGTAATACCCGTGTGAGGTATCCGCGTGAATGATCCTGCTATGTCTGACGATGCCCGCCCCGACCTCCCGGCTGTGAGCGGCGCGTTGCCAGCACGGCCCAGCCTGAGGGTCCTGATCGTCGAGGACAGCGAGGAGGACGCCTGGACGTACCAGCATCTGCTGCGGCGCGCGGCCCCGCAGGTGCAGTGCACGGTCCTGGGCATGGGCGCCGACGCCGTGGAGTACCTGCGCCGCGAGACGCCGGACTGCGTGCTGCTGGACTTCAACCTGCCGGACATGACCGGCCTGGAGGTCCTGGCCGAGGCGCGGCCCAGTTGCGCGGTCGTGATGCTGACCGGCGTGGGCGACGAGCAGGTGGCGGTACTGGCCATGAACGCCGGGGCGCAGGACTACGTGGTGAAATCCACCCTGAGCGCCGCCGGGTTGCTGCGTGACCTGGAACGCGCCGTCGAGAAGTACCGCCTGCAACGCGAACTGACCGTGTCGCGCGAGCGGATGCAGGCGGCGCTGGGCAGCGTGGACGACAGCCTGCTGAGCCTGGACCATGACCTGAACCTGCTGTACCTGAACCCGGCCGCGCAGCGCCTGCTGAGCCTGCCGGAAGGCACCCTGAGCCACGCCGAACTGACCGGGCACGCCGGGTGGATGTTCGCCGACACGTTCCTGAAGGTGCTGCGGCGCGCCCTGAAGACAGGCGAGCGACAGGAAACCGAACTGAAAGGCCCGCAGGGACAGTGGCTGGACTCGCGGGTGTACCCCAGTCCGGGCGGCCTGACCGTCACGCTGCGGGACGTGACGCAGCGGCGCAGCGAGGAGGAGCGTCTGCGGCTGCTGGAGAGCGTGACCGTGAACGCCCGCGAGGCCGTCGTGATCTCGGAGGCCGAACCGGTCGTCGGGGAGGGGCCGCGCGTGGTGTACGTGAACGAGGCCTTCACGCGCATGACCGGGTACGCGCCCGAGGAGATCATCGGGCGCACGCCACGCATCCTGCAGGGACCGGGCTCGGACCGCGCGACCCTGGACCGCGTCCGCGCGAACCTGCTGTCCTGGACGCCCGTGGACGAGGTGGTGCAGAACTACCACAAGGACGGCACGCCCATCTGGGTACACCTGAGCATCGTGCCGGTCGCCAACACCCGCGGCTGGTTCACGCACTGGGTCAGCGTGCAGCGCGACGTGACGCAGGAGATGCAGCGCGAACGCCGCGACCGCATGCGGCGCGAACTGCTGGAACAGGCCGCCGCGGGCCGACCCGTGGATGACCTGCTCAACGGCCTGTGCCGCCTGATCTGGCTGGACCTGAACAGCCTGACGGTCGCGGCGTGGCTGCGCGAGGACTCGCTGCTGACCCTGCGCGCCAGCGTGAACTCGGACGCGGACGCCCTGCGCGCCTCGGCTCAGCGCGGCGTGACGCAGGTGGACCTGCAACACGACGACGGCGTGTGCGCGACGGTGGTCCGCACCCGCCAGCCCGTGATCGTGGACGACATACGCCGGGAGAGCCTGGTCATGCACCGGGGCGCACGCGAGGCCCTGCTGGCCGGCGGGCTGCACGCCATGTGGGGCCTGCCGATCCTGTCCAGTCACGCCGACCAGCCGCCGCTGGGCGTGTTCACGGTGTTCAGCGAGACGCCCCGCACGCCCACCCAGACGGAACTGGCGGCCCTGCAGGACCTGACCGGGCTGGCCTCGCTGCTGCTGGAACGCGCGCTGGCGCAACGCGAGATGCAGCGACTGGCGATGTACGACAGCCTGACGGGCCTGCCGAACCGCGCGCTGTACCTGGAGTACCTGACGCAGGCGCTGAGCCGCAGCACGCATGACGGCGAACGGCTGGCGGTGGGGCTGCTGGACCTCGACCGCTTCAAGGTCATCAACGACACCCTGGGGCACAGCGCCGGGGATGAACTGCTGGTGCAGGTCGCGCGGCGCCTGCGCCGCACCTTCCGCCCGTCGGACGTGGTGGCCCGCATGGGCGGCGACGAGTTCACGCTGATCCTGCCGTTCGGGAACGATCCCGGCGTCTTCCGCAGCGGCGTGCAGAACCGCCTGACCAGTTGCTTTCAGGCGCCGTTCCACGTGCAGGGCCAGGAGTTGTTCGTCGGGGCGAGCCTGGGACTGGCGTTCACGCCCGATCACGGCACCGACAGTGACACGCTGCTGAGCGCCGCCGACCTCGCCATGTACCGCGCCAAACGCACGGGCAGCGGCGTGGCCGTGTTCGACCCGGCCGCGACCGCCCTGCAACCCGGCACGGTCAGCCTGGAAACCGACCTGTACCGCGCGCTGGAACGCGACGAACTCGAACTGCACTACCAGCCGCTGTTCCGCGCCGGAACGCGCGAACTGATCGGCGCCGAGGCCCTGTGCCGCTGGCGGCACGCGCGCCTGGGCATGGTCTCCCCGGCCGAGTTCATTCCGCTGGCCGAGAACACCGGCCTGATCCTGCCGATCGGCGCGTGGGTACTGAACGAGGCGTGCCGTCAGCTGGCCGAGTGGCACCGCACGCACCCGCAGTTGCAGATGAGCGTGAACCTCAGCCCCCGGCAGTTCTGGAATCCTCAACTGGTCGAGACGGTCCGGGCCGCCATCGCCGCGCACAACATTCCACCCGGGCGACTGGTGCTGGAAATCACGGAGAGCGTCCTGATGAACGTCCCGGACGCCGAGGCCACCCTCCGGCGCCTGCGGGCGCTGGGCGTGGCGCTGTCCCTGGACGATTTCGGCACCGGGTACAGCAGCCTCAGTTACCTGAACCGCTTCCCGCTGACCGCCCTGAAGATCGACCGTTCGTTCCTGCGTTCCGTGACCGGCAACCCGGACGGCACCGCCGAGAAGATCATCCAGGCCGTCATGCTGCTGTCGCACGCGCTGAACCTGCACGTGACCACCGAGGGCATCGAGACGCCCGAACAGGCCGCGTTCATCGAATCGGTCGGCGGTGACACCCTCCAGGGCTTCCTGCTGGGCCGCCCCGTCCCGGCCGGGCAGTTCCGGCTGCCGGACTGACCGGAGCGGGCCGGAAGTGCCGCTAGAGGCGGGTGCGGACCTCCCACAGTTCCGGGAACAGCACGGTTTCCAGGGCGCGGCGCAGGTACCCGGCCCCGCTGGTCCCGCCGGACCCGCGTTTGAACCCGATGGTGCGTTCCACGGTGGTCAGGTGATTGAAGCGCCAGCGGCGGAAGTTGTCCTCGACGTCCAGCAGCTTCTCGGCCAGTTCGTACAGGTCCCAGTAGGTGTCGGGCTGGCGGTACACGGTGATCCAGGCGTTCAGCACGTCCTCGTTCAGGGTGGGCGGCAGGGTGAGGTCGCGGCCCAGGACTTCCGGGGGAACCGGCAGACCCCGCGCGGCGAGCAGGCGCAGCGTCAGGTCGTACACGCTGGGGCCTTCCAGCGCGGCCAGGAGGGGTGCGTGCAGGTCCGGGCGGTGCTCGTGCGGGCGGGCCAGGACCGCGTGCCGGTTCCCGAGCAGGAATTCCACCATCCGGTACGAGGAACTCTGAAAGCCGGACGCCTGCCCGAACGCGTCCCGGAAGGACAGGTAATCGGCGGGCGTCATGGTCTTCAGGACCTCCCACGCGTTCGTGAGTTGCTCCTGCGCGCGCACCACGCGGGTCAGGCCCTTCAGGGGCGCGTCCGTGATGCCCTGCGAGAGCTGCTCCATCGCGGCGCGCAACTCGCGGATGATCAGGTCCAGCCAGACCTCCGAAACGTGATGCACGGCGATGAACAGGTGCTCGTCGTGCGCGTCCGTGACGGGCCGGTGCGCGCTCTTCAGGGTGTCGAGTTGCAGGTAGTCGCCGTAACTGAGGCTGCGGGTGAAGTCCATGTACGCCTGCTCGGGGGCGTCCCGGTCGGGCGCTCCGGGCCGCGCGGCACCGGGGTCGGCGGCACTCACGCGCGGGCCTCCAGCGCGGCCTGCACGCCCGCCACGGCGCGCGCCACGTCCGCGTGCGAGTGGTACAGCGGCGTGAACCCGAAACGCAGGATGTCCGGCGTGCGGTAATCGCCGATCACGCCGCCCCCGATCAGGTCCGCCATGACCTCACGCGCCTGCGGGTGCCGGTAACTGACCTGCGAGCCGCGCCGCACGTGCTCCTGCGGCGTCACCAGCGTCAGCGGGAAGCGGGCGCACAGCGGCTCCATCAGCCGGATGAAGGTGTCGGTCAGCGACAGGCTCTTGGCGCGCAGCGCGTGCAGGTCCACGCCCTCGAACACGTCCAGGGCGCTGTCCAGAGCGCTGAGGCTCAGGACCATCGGCGTGCCCGGCACGAAACGGCGCGCGCCGGGCGCGGGCGTGAACGCACGGTCCATCTCGAACGGATCGGCGTGCCCCATCCAGCCGCTGATCGCCACGGGCGCCGCGTTCATGGCGCCCAGGTGCCGCTCGGAGACGAACAGGAACGACGGCGCGCCGGGGCCGCCGTTCAGGAACTTGTACCCGCAGCCCACCGCGAAATCCGCGCCCGCGCCGCGCAGGTCCACCGGGAACGCCCCGGCCGAGTGCGCCAGGTCCCACACGGTCAGGACGCCCGCCGCGCGCGCCTGCGCCGTGACGGCCGCCATGTCCAGGCGGCGGCCCGTGCGGTAATCCACCTCGGTCAGCAGCAGCGCCGCCACGTCCGCCGTCAGGTGCTCGCCCAGGGCGTCGGGGTTCACGCGCCGCAGTTCGTACCCGCCGCCCAGCAGGTCCAGTAGTCCCTGCGCGATGTACAGGTCGGTGGGGAAGTTCTCGGCGTCCGTCAGGATCACGCGGCGCCCCGCCGGGGCGAGTTTCAGCGCGGCGGCCAGCACCTTGAAGGTGTTCACGCCCGTGCTGTCCGTCACCGCCACCTCGTGCGGGAGCGCGCCGATCAGCGGCGCGATCTTCGCGGCCACCCGGTCCGGCAGGTTCATCCAGTCGCGCCCCTCTGCGGCCCCGGCACCCCACGAGCGGATCAGGGCGTCGCCCCACTCCTGCGCCGCGACCCGCTGCAACCGCTCCGGCACGGCGCGCGGCAGCGCCCCCAGGCTGTTGCCGTCCAGGTACACCACGCCGCCCGGCAGCGTGAATTCCTCACGCTTGTGGGCCAGCGGGTCGCGGGCGTCCAGGTCCAGCAGGTCGGCAGGAATGGCGGCCCCGGTCAGCGCCGCACCAATCCGCGCGTGCACGGAGGTGGGCTGAGGCTGGGCGGTCTGGACATCAGTGTTCGTCGCATCGATATTCGTCATGGCAACTCCTATAAGGAACCAGGCGGCCGTACCGTCAGCGCCGCACGCATGGCGCGGGCGACAGAACCAGCCGTCAGGGATGAAAGGCAGAGACAGTAGGTGGATCAGAGCCGGTCAGAAACGGCGTTCACAGCCGCGCGCCGCGCATCGGGCGGCCCAGGTTCGCGCACCACCAGTCATGCAGCGCCCGCGCGATCTCATTCGCGCCGGGACGGACCTGCCAGCAGTGACGGGACGACCTCATCAAGCGGCAGTATGCCACGCACGCCCCCTCCCCTGCCGTACCCTGAACAGCATGAGCGACATTCTGACCTGCGCCCACTGCGGCGCCAGGAATCGCGTGCAGACCGTCCCGGACGCACAGGTGCCCGTGTGCGCCCGCTGCGGCCAGCCGCTCCCGTGGCTGGTCACCGGGACCGACGCGACCTTCACGCAGGACATCCGGGCGTCCGTGCCGGTCATCGTGGATTTCTGGGCACCCTGGTGCGGCCCGTGCCGCGTGATCGCCCCCGCCCTGGAAACACTCGTCAAGGAACGCGCCGGAACCCTCAAGATCGTGAAAGTGAACGTCGACGACCAGCCGCAGGCCCCCGGCCTTCACGCCGTGCAGGGCATCCCCACCCTGCTGGTCTTCCAGAACGGTGAGGTCGCCGGGCGTCAGGTCGGAGCCGTGGGCCTGCCCGAACTGCGGGCGTGGCTGGACCGCAGCGTGCCCACGAAGTAACTGGAAAGCGCAAGAAGCATTCTGAACCGAAGAGAATGGAACAGAAAGACTCTGGCTATTGATTGTCATTCTCCACTGATATCGAGGCTATTCGTCAAGATTTTTCAAGGCGGAAATGAAATGAAACTCAGGACCTCAACGCCCATCATTCTCCTTGCCTTTCTCATGCAGACTGCTCCCGCCAGGAGCGGCAGCTTGTTACATCAGACAGGAATTGAACTATCTTCAGTGCAGCTACAAGTCATCGAACAGCTCAGGGTCGATGCGAATAAAGACCTGCCAGCCAGCTTTACGCATCATCCTAACTATCAGATCTGGAAGGATCATCCTGCTTACATCGGGATGGGCTTACGGGATGGAGACAGAGTCGCCACTTACTCCCTGAGCACATTTACACGTGCTGGCGGACTGCTCAAACTGCAAAACCGTTTACGGGAAATTTACAACGATGAAAGCATTCGAATAGAGGGGCTACAGAGTGGTTTGACCTGGGGAGAGGGTATGACCGCACTCCAGGTTCTGTTTGAGGCAGGAAAGCTGGGTATCATTCCCCCGATTCAGGGTGGAGGACTGTCAGGGCCTGACGGCCGCCTCATAGTCAGGCTCTACGACATGAAAGATGCCGAGCAGACTGTCGCGGTCTTGACTGCTATCGGAATAGACCCCGAGATGGTTAGCTTCGAAATCGATCCACTTGAAGGCAAAGCGACCAGCACTGGAGAAGATGCCTTAAAGAAAGCTGGCCATTGAGTAGCTTTTCCGCTCATTGAATCAATGGTGATGGGAGCAAAGTCCAATCAGGGCGTTTTACCTAGGCAAAAACCCGCTCTCTCGGATCAGGCATGGTTCGCGGTTCGCCTTGCCTGCAACAGGTCAGGAGGCCCGACTCAGCGGCGGAGCAGTTTCACGGCGCGGACGACGTCCTGCGGCGTGACGGTCTCGCCGGGGCGGGCGCGGCAGCCTCCGGCGTACTGTTCGAGGATCTGCTCTCCGGCGGCGTCGAGGGCGCTGCGTACGCCGCTGAGTTGGGTGAGGATGTCGTGGCAGTCACGGCCTTCCTCGATCATGCGTTGCAGGCCGCGCACCTGTCCCTCGATGCGGCGCAGGCGCAGCAGGACGCGGGTGTCGGTTTCGGTGAGGGGGGGCGCGGCGGCCGGTGGGGTCTGGGGGTTGGGGGTCGTGTCGGTGGTCATGGTGCGGGGCGCTCCTGTGCGGCGTGAACGGCGGGTCGGCCCGGTGGGGCGTCGTGTACGCACAGCAGCATACTCCGGGGGGGCATGGCCCGGGTGTGTTCCCGCGTGGGCGCTCAGAGTTTGAACACGCCGCGCTGTTCGGGCTGCACGAGGTCCAGGTACTCGCGGTGTTCGCGGATGAACGCGGCGATGAAGGGGCACATGGGAACGGCGTGTTTGCCCTGGGCGCGCACGTCGTCGAGGGCGGCGCGGGCCAGCAGGCTGCCCAGGCCTTCGCCCTCGTGGCCGGGCATGACCTCGGTGTGGGGGAGCATGACGGCGTGGTCTCCGGCGGGGCGGAATTCGGCGAAGCCCAGCAGGGTGCCGGTCTGGTCGGTCAGTTCGTAGCGGTGGGTTTCGTCGTTGCGGCGGACGGTGGGGGTGTGGTCGTGGGTCATGGGGTCAGTATGTCCGGGTGGGGGCGTGCCGCTTCATGAGGATTCGTTCATGAGCTGCCCCTGCTTTGCTTGGCAAAGTGATTCGCATGACAGAGCCCTCATGAAACCTGACATAGGGTGCCTCACATGACCAAGCAGATTCTCGTCGTGATGTCCAGCGAAAGCCAACTGCCCATGCAGGACGGCAAAACCCACGCCACCGGCTTCTACCTCAACGAGTTCGGCGTGCCCGCCCACAAACTCGTGCAGGAAGGCTACGCGCTGACCATCGCCACGCCCAAAGGCAACCGCCCGCCCCTGGACGCCGGGAGCGACACCAAGGACCTCTTCAAGAACGAGGAAGAGTACGAGCAGATCAAGGCCTTCGTGAACGAGACCCTCAGCGGCCCCATCGCGAAACTCGCGGACGTGACCGGCAACCTCGACCAGTTCGACGCGGTGTTCCTGCCCGGCGGGCACGCCCCCATGATCGAACTGATGCGCGACGCCGACCTCGGCACCGTGCTGCGTCACTTCCATGAGAAGGCGCAGCCCACCGCGCTGATCTGCCACGCGCCCGTGGCCCTCCTGGCCGCGCAGCAGGACGCGCCCGCCTACCAGAAAGCCCTGCAGGACGGCCAGACGCCCACCGCCAGCGGCTTCATCTACAGCGGCTACAAGGCCACCGTGTTCAGCACTCCCGAGGAGAAGGACGCCGAGCAGGGCTTCGAGGCGCCCATGCAGTACTACCCCGAAGACGCCCTGACCGCCGCCGGGATGACCATGGACAACGGCGCCAAGTGGACCAGCAACGTCGTCCGTGACCGCGAACTGATCACCGGCCAGAACCCCATGAGCGACGACGAGTTCGTGAACGTGCTGCTGGCCGCCCTGAACGAGCAGGCCCAGACCGCCGGGGTGAACGCATGAGCGTCATCGCCGTTCACGCTGTCATCGTGCCCAAACCCGAGTTCGTAGACGTGGTCGAGAAGGAAATGCTGACCATGGTGCAGGCCAGCCGCCAGGAAGAAGGCAACCTGCGCTACGACCTGCTGAAAGAAGTCAAGGACGGCGTCACCCGCTTCCACGTGCAGGAACGCTACCGCGACCAGGCGGCCGGGCAGGCGCACCGTGACAGCGCCCACTATCAGGCGTACCGCGCCAAGGCCGGCGACTGGTTCGCGCAGGCGCCCGAAGTGACGGTCCTGACCGAGATCGACGTCGCGGGCTGATCGATTCCCCGCCTACCTGCCCCGCACTGCCCTCCCCGGCGGTGCGGGGTTTCTGCGCGGTGCGGGTTTGTGGGCGGTGCGGGGCGGTTGCCCGGCTGCACGCCCGCCATGCCCACAGTGTGAAAGCAACACCAAGGGAGGCGGGCACCCCCCTGATAGACTGCTCTGGTATGACGCTGCCGAAGAATGACAGCGCCGACCCTCCCAGTTGGCGATCCCGCAGACCCGTCGCAATCCAGACCACCACGCAGCCGCGCTGGAGGGACCGACTGTGAGCGCCCTGATTCCCGCGCTGGTGATCCTGCTGATGGTGGCCTTCAATGCCCTGTACGTCGCGGCCGAGTTCGCGACGGTCGGTTCGCGGCGTTCGCGTGTGCAGGAAGCGGCCGAGGGCGGTAACCGCACGGCCGTGGCGCTGCTGGGCATCCTTCAGGACCCCAAGAGGATCGACACGTACGTGGCGGCCTGCCAGATCGGCATCACGCTCAGCAGCCTCGTGGCGGGCGCGTACGGTCAGTCGCAACTGACGCCGCTGTTCACGCCGCTGCTGGGCGCCGTGGGGGGCGAGGTCGCCGCGACCGTCGCGGTCCTGCTCCTCGTGACCTCGTTGCAGGTCGTGCTGGGTGAACTGCTGCCCAAGACCGTGGCACTGCGCTACCCGGAGCGGCTGGCACTCGCCACGCTGCGGCCCATGCAGCTGAGCCTGCTGCTGTTCCGCCCGCTGATCGCGCTGTTCAACGGCACGGCCTTCGCCATCCTGCGCGCCGCGAAGATGAACACGGAACACAGCCACGCGCACGTGCACTCGCCCGAGGAACTGCAGGACCTGTACCGCGAGAGTGCCGACGGCGGCCTGATCGACGCCAGCGAACGCGAGATGCTGGCCGGCGTGCTGAACGTCGAGGACCGCGTGGTCCGCGAGATCATGACGCCCCGCACGCGCCTGCTGACCGTTCCCGCCAGCCTGAGCGTCCGCGAGGCCCTCGAACGGCTCGCGCCCAGCGCCTACTCCCGCTTTCCCGTGACGTCCGCGACCAGCGAGATGGGCGGCGAGGAAGTCGTGGGTGTCGTGCACCTGCGCAGCCTGTACCTGAGTGCCGAGCGCACCCCCGACGCGACCGTGCAGAGCGTCATGCGGGACCCGCTGGTCGTGGCCGAGGTGATGGCCGTCCCGGACCTGTGGCGCCGCCTGCGGGATTCGGGGCGGCACAGCGCCGTCGTGGTCAACGAGTACGGCAGCGTGGCCGGTTTCGTGACGCTGGAAGACGCCCTGGAGGAAATCTTCGGCGAGTTGCAGGACGAGTTCGACCAGGAGGAAGAACCCATCAGCGTGCAGGGCGGGCGGGTCGTGGTGCGCGGCGACGTGCTGATCGACACCCTGAACAGCCGCTTCGACCTGGACCTGCCCACCGACGAGGTCGACACGGTCAGCGGCCTGATGTGGCAGGAACTGGGCCGCCTGCCGCAGCCCGGTGACGAGGTCAGCGTCACACCCGGCAACCTGATCTTCCGGGTGGAGGCCATGGAACGCCGCGCCGTGAAACGTGCCAGCTTCGCCGCGCCGGAGGTGAGCGCGTGACCTACCTCACCCCCATCCTGGTGATCGTGCTGCTGGTCATCCTGAACGGCCTGTTCGTCGCGGCCGAGTTCGCGCTGGTCGCCGCGCGCCGCTCCCGCCTGGAAACGCTGGCCGAGCAGGGCAGCGCCGGCGCCCGCACCCTGACCCGCCTGATCGACCAGCCGACCGGCAAGGACGGGTACATCGCCATCGCGCAGCTGGGCATCACGCTCGCCAGCATCGGGCTGGGCATGTACGGCGAGCCGCAGGTGGCCGGCTGGCTGTACGGCCCCTTCGAGAACTGGGGCCTGTCGTACGCGGCGGCGCACACCGCCGGATTCGTGATCGCCCTGAGTTTCATCACGTTCATGCACGTCGTGTTCGGCGAGATGATCCCCAAGGCCCTGGCCCTCCAGACGCCCGAGGCGGTCAGCGTGCGCGTGCATCCGGTCATGCGGGTGTTCGGGCTGATCTTCCGGCCGTTCGTGTGGGTGCTGGGCGGCCTCGCGCTGGGCCTGATGCGCCTGCTGCGCGTCCGCGAACCCGGCCAGAACGCCCTGCTGTACACCAGCCGCGAACTGAGCATCATCACCGACGAGAGCGCCGAGAGCGGCCAGATCGGCGAGGTGCAACGCGACCTGCTGCGCAACATCTTCGCGCTGGAGGAACGCACCGCCGAGGAACTCATGACCTCCCGCGCCCGCATGGACGTGCTGAACGTGAACGCCGCGCCCGAGGAGATCGCCGCGCGCATCACGCAGTCCACCCGCAGCCGCTACCCCGTCTACGAGGACTCCCTCGACAGCATCGTGGGCGTGCTGCACGTCAAGGACTTCATCCGGGCGCGCGTGTCGGGCCGGAACCTGCACCTGGGCCGACTGGTGCGGCCACTGCCGAGTGTCACGGCGACCGCCACCGCCGAGGACCTGCTGGCCCTGTTCAAGCGCGAGCGGGCGCACTCGGCACTCGTCGTGGACGAGTTCGGCGGCACGCTGGGCTTCGTGACCATGGACGACCTGATCGCGGACGTCATGGACGAGGACGACACCGACAGCCACTGGATCACCGTGAACGAGGACGGCTCGTACACCATGGACGGCGAGGTCACCCTGCACGAACTGCGCAGCGACTACGGCCTGAAGCTCCGCCACGACGAGGTCCTGACCATCGCCGGACTGATGCTCGCCGAGACCGGCACGCCCCCCCGCGCCGGTGACACCATGCACATCCAGAACCACGACCTGACCGCCGAGGACGTGCAGGGCCTCAAGATCACCCGCGTGCGCGTGCGGCCACTGGGGAAAGAGCATGAACCTGCGCGCAGGGGACAGCCCTGACCACCTGACCCAAGGCTGAACGCGAGCCCAGGCATGGCTTCCCGGGGTCACTCCACCCGGGAAGCCTGTGGGTTTTGTCGTTCATAGTGGTGCTCATGGATTCCTCAAACGCCCCATCGTGGCGATCCGGTTTGAAGTCGTGGTTACTGCAGGGTAAGCAGGATGAACAGGAAGGCTTTTACGAAGAGCCGCCACACGCCCAGTCCCACACGCAACCCTGGTGGAAGGTCATGTGCCTCACCGGCGTCGATTACTTCAGCACCCTGGGCTACCAGCCGGGCATCGCGGCCCTGGCGGCCATCTCCGCTGGCTCGCTCGCTCTGTCACCCATCGCCACGCTGGTGCTGGTGCTGGTCACCCTGTTCGGGGCGCTGCCGATGTACCGCCGCGTGGCGCAGGAAAGTCCGCATGGAGACGGCAGCATCAGCATGCTGGAGCGTCTTCTGCCCCGCTGGCAGAGCAAGATCCTGGTCCTGATCCTGCTCGGGTTCGTCGCGACTGGCTTTTTCATCACCATCACCCTATCGGCGGCCGACGCGACCGCCCACATCGTGGAAAACCCTTTCCTGACCCACTACACCGAAGGGTGGAACGTCCCCATCACCCTTGTGTTGATCCTGCTGCTGGGCGCGGTCTTCCTCAAGGGGTTCGGCGAGGCCATCGGCATTGCGGTCGGGCTGGTGGTCCTGTTCCTCGGTCTGAACGTGGTGGTGCTGGTCGACGCGTTCCGGCAGGTCCTGGCCACCCCGGTCCTCTGGTCGAACTGGACCCAGGCGCTCGGGAGCAGTTACGGCAGCCCGCTGGCCCTGATCGGCGCCGCGCTGCTGGTCTTCCCGCGTCTGGCGCTGGGGCTGTCCGGCTTCGAGACGGGTGTGGTCGTGATGCCACTCGTCAAGGGGGACGCGAGTGACACGGAAGCCAATCCCGCTGGCCGGATTCGCAACGCCCGGAAGTTGTTGACCGCGGCGGCGCTGATCATGAGCGTGATGCTGATCGGGTCCTCCTTCGCCACGACCCTCCTGATTCCCCCACAGGCGTTTCAGGATGGCGGTGAGGCGTCCGGCAGGGCGCTGGCGTACCTGGCGCACGAGCGGCTGGGTGAGGTGTTCGGCACGGTGTACGACATCAGCACGATCCTGATCCTGTGGTTCGCGGGAGCCAGCGCGATGGCCGGCCTGCTGAACATCGTGCCGCGCTACCTGCCCCGCTACGGCATGGCCCCGGCCTGGGCGCGCATGAACCGCCCACTGGTCCTGATCTTCACAGCAGTCAGCGTCCTGCTGACCGTGATCTTCCGGGCAGACGTGAATGCGCAGGCCGCCGCGTACGCGACGGGCGTACTCGTCCTGATCGGCAGCGCCTCCGTCGCGGTGACCCTCTCGGCCGTCCGGCGCCGCGCCACCGCACAGATCATCGGATTCGGGCTGGTCAGCCTGATCTTCGGTTACACCCTGGCCGTGACCTTCATCGACGACCTGAGCGGCCTCCGCCTCGGTGGGCTGTTCATCCTGGCGATCATGGTCGTCTCGCTGATCTCCCGCGTCAGTCGCGCGACGGAACTGCGTACGGAACGAGTCGAACTCGATGCGGGCGCCCGCGCCATTCTGGACGGGGCGGCCCGCTCGCAGGACCTGCGGTTCATTGCCAATGAACGGAACGAGGGAGACGCGGCGGAATACATCGAGAAGGAGCGCGAGGTCCGGACAGAGACGCACCTGGCCCAGGGGCACCCTGTGCTGTTCCTGGAAGTCACCGTGGCGGACCCCAGTGAGTTCAGTGACGTGGTGGAAGTTCGTGGCGTGGAGATCGGGGGGCATCAGGTGCTGCGCCTGGAATCCAGCGCCGTCCCGAACGCCATTGCGGCCTTCCTGCTCTATGTCCGCGACACGTACGGTCAGCGGCCACACGTGTACTTCGAGTGGATCGAGGACAGCCCGGTGGAAGCAGCGGGGCGGTTCCTGCTGTTCGGGGAAGGGGACGTGCCGCCGCTCACGCGGGAAATTCTGCGCCGGGCCGAACCGAACCGGGAGCGGCGACCCGTGGTTCACGTCGGCGGTTGAGCCTGGAACGCCGGGCCGGCACCCGCGCTGTTTCGCTCCCAACACCACGCCCGGAATCCGCGCTTCTCCCACTTGCCTCCACCCGGGTTGAATGGCTCAGACCGTTCCACCCGGGTCCATATCTGCAAAGTGGTCAGGTGGTCAGGGAGCGGCCACCTCCGGCCCTCCCACGGCCCGGCGCTACTTCAGCCGTAGAGGCAGACCGCTGACGATCAGGTGCGCCTCGTCGCTGGCGGCGGCGGCCCGCTGGTTCACCCAGCCGAGCAGGTCGCGGTAACGGCGGGCCAGGGCGTTGTCGGGCACGATGCCGAAGCCCACCTCATTCGTCACGAGGACCGTCACGCCGCCCCGTTCGCGGGCGGCGCGCAGCAGGTCGTCGGCTGCGTCCAGCACCGCGTCGTCGGTGTGCCCGGCCAGCATCAGGTTACTGACCCACAGGCTCAGGCAGTCCAGGAGTGCGGCGGGCGTGGTCACGGCGCGCAGCGCGGCGGGCACGGCCAGCGGTTCCTCGTGCGTGACCCACCCGGCGGGCCGGTCGGCGCGGTGACGGGCGATGCGGTCCGTCATCTCGTCGTCGAAGGCCTGCGCCGTGGCGAGGTACGTGACGCCCGGTCCGTCCGGCGCGGCCTCCTGCGCGGCGCGGCGTTCCGCAAACGTGCTCTTGCCGCTGCGCGCCCCACCCGTCACGAACACGATCCGGCCCGCCTCTGACCGCGTCACAGCATCCCCTCGATGACCGACCAGTCCAGCCCGGCCCGCACCTGCGCCGCGATTGCGTCCAGGCGGGCGTCCAGCGAATCCAGGCCCGGCGGGAGCGGCAGGTCCGCCCAGCCCAGGAAGCGTTCCAGGTACGCAGGGTTCTCCAGCAGGCCGTGCAGGTACGTGCCGCGCACGTTGCCCTGCCGCCACAGCAGGCCCGGCGCGAGCGTCTGCACGCCGCCACCCGCGCGGGTCTGCCCGTGGTGAATCTCGTACCCGGTCAGCGCGAAACCCGTCTCGGGGTCCGTGAAGGTGGTCTGCACGGTCGTCTTGTCCGGCATGAACTCGGTGTGCAGGTCCAGCAGGCCCAGACCGGGGACCTCCGCTCCCGGCACGCGGCCTTCTATGCCGTGCGGGTCGCGGATGGACTGCCCGAGCATCTGAAGGCCGCCGCACACGCCCAGGACCGGCACGCCCGCCCCGGCCAGCCGCGTGATTCCGGCGGCCAGTCCGGTCTGCCGCAGCCATTTCAGGTCGGCGGCCGTGCTCTTGCTGCCCGGAATGATCACGGCCCGCGCGCCTGCCAGCTCGTCCGGGCGGGACACCCAGCGTGCCAGCGGGCCCAGCGGCGCGAACTCGTCGAGGTTACTCACGCGCGGCAGTCGCGTGACGGCCACGAAGCCCGCGTCGGCGTCCGGTATGGCAGCGGCGCGCGAGTCCAGCCACACGCCGTCCTCCTCGGGCAGCGTCACGTCCAGCATGGGAATCACGCCCACCGTCGGCACGCCCGTCTGCTCCTGCAACCACTCCGGGGCGGGCGACAGCAGCCGCGCGTCCCCCCGGAAACGGTTCAGGATGAAGCCGCGCAGCAACCCGCGTTCCCCGGGCGTCAGGCAGTGCCAGGTGCCCAGCAGGTGCGCGAACGCCCCGCCCCGGTCGATGTCGGCGGCCAGCAGCACGCCCGCCTGCGCCTCCAGCGCCACGCGCATGTTCACGATGTCGCTGCCGCGCAGGTTCACCTCGGCCGGACTGCCCGCTCCCTCGATGACCACCACGTCGAACCCGGCCAGCAGGCTGTGCAGCGACTCCTGTACGTGCGGCCACAGGTGCGCCTTGCGTTCCCGCCACGGCAACTCCGTGATCTCGCGGCTGACCTGCCCCAGCAGCACCACCTGCGAGCGGGTATCCGCCTCGGGCTTGAGCAGCACCGGGTTCATGCGCACGTCCGGCGTGACCCGCGCCGCGCGCGCCTGCACGAGTTGCGCGCGGCCCATCTCCAGCCCGTCCGGCGTGACCCCGGCGTTGTTGCTCATGTTCTGCGCCTTGAACGGCGCGACCCGCAGGCCCTCGTTCGCCAGCGCGCGGCACAGCGCGGCCGTCAGGTAACTCTTGCCCGCACTGCTCGTGCAGCCCTGCACCATGATCGCCTTACCCATGTCGGCCTCCCCTCCCCAGGCGGGCGGTCAGGGCGCGCAGCAGGGCGGCGTTCTCGCCGGGCAGGCGCGTGCTGACGCGGATGCAGTCCGGCAGGCCGTAGCTGGCGCAGTCGCGCACGCGGATGCCGCCTTCGCGCAGGTCGGCGGTCAGGGCGGCGGCGTCCCCGACGCGCAGGGTCATGAAGGGCGTGCCCGTGTGCTCGGTACGGCCCAGGCGGCCCAGGTCGGCGGCCAGTTCGGAGGCATGCGCGGCGACACGCGGCAGCGTCTCGGCCAGGAAGCGCGCGCCGTGCGGCAGGGCGGCCAGGACGGCGGCGGTGGCGGCCGTGACATGCCATGCCGGGGCGAGGTTGTCGAGCGCCGCGACGACCGTGGGCGCGGCCAGCGCGTAGGCGGGGCGAGCGCCGACCATGCCGTGCGCCTTGCCGGGCGAGAGGACCCTCACCAGCGCCGGGTGGCGCGGCGGGACGGGCAGGGCCGTGAACGGCGCGTACGCCTCGTCTACGATCAGCAGCGCCCCGGCGGCGGCGCAGGTGTCGGCGGCGGCCAGCAGTTCGGCCGGTGTGGGGGAGTGCCCGGTGGGGTTGTGCGGGTACCCGGCGTACACGAGGCGCGTGCGGGCCGGGAGCGTGGTGGGCAGCGCGGGGACGACCTGCACGGACGCGCGTTGCAGCGCGGCGGCGCGGGTCAGCTCCCCGAACGGCGCGTGCAGGCTCAGCAGGGTGTCGCCGCCCCCCAGGAAGGCGCGGGTCAGGCGGTGCAGCAGGTCCGAGGCACCGGTGGCGAGGGCCACGCCGCCGGGTTCGGTGGCGTGCCACGCGGCCAGCCGCTCGCGCACACGGGTGTAGCCGGGGTCCGGGTAGTGGGCGTGGTCGGCGTCCCGCACCGCCTGGATCAGACGGGGGTTCGGGCCGTAGGGGTTGGTGTTCACGCTGAAATCCAGGCCCGTGAACGGCTGCGCGTCCGGCCCGCCGTGAGGGGCGCGGGGCAGGAGCGGCGGCAGGCCGGTCAGGTCGGTATCCGGCAGGTCCACACTCGGGAGGTCGGTGGTCATGGGCGGCCCCGGCGGGCAGGGCGGGCGGGTGGGCGGGGCAGCATCAGGCACAGCGTAGCGAGGATCAGGGTCAGGTGCGCCAGACGACACGCCGCGCGCAGATCAGAGGCGCCCGGTTCACGCCCCCCGGGATTCAGGACGTACACACCGCGCTTGTCGAGCCGCACGCCCAGCGCCCCGGCGAACACGCTCATCGGGTGTCCGGCGTTCGGGCTGGTCGTGGCACGGTGACCCGAGCGCCACGCGCGGAATGCGGCGCGGCCGTCCAGCCCCAGGAGCGGCGCGGCCAGCAGGGCGCACGCGGCGGTCAGGCGGGCCGGGGCGAGGTTCAGCAGGTCGTCGGCGCGCGCGGCGACCCTGCCGGGCCACTCCAGTTCCGGTGTGCGGTAGCCCCACAGGGCGTCGGCGGTGTTCGCGTAGCGGTACAGGGCCGCCAGCGGCAGGCCGCCCGCGCGGTACGCCAGCAGCGGCGCGACCACGCTGTCCGACAGGTTCTCCGCGAGGCTCTCGGCGGCGGCCCCGGCGACCTCGGCGGCGCTCAGGTGGGTGGTGTCGCGGCTTACGAGGTGCCACGCCAGCAGGCGGCGCGCTTCCGGCAGGTTGCCCGCGTGCAGGGCCGCCTCGACCTCCTGCACCGCCGAGAGCAGGGCGCGGCAGGCCAGCAACGGCTTCAGGAGGACGCCCTGCGCGGGCCACGGCAGCCGCGCCGCCGCCCCGCCCGCCAGCGCGGCCAGCGTGGCCCCGCCCGCCCAGCCCAGGCCACCCTCCAGCAGTTGCGCGGCGGGCGTGGTGGCCTGCCAGCGGCCCCGCGCGCTCTTCAGGTACGAGCCCATCCACACGACCGGATGCCAGCGGGCGGGCGGCTCACCCAGCGCGTCCAGGGCCAGGGCCAGCAGCAGGGCGCGGCGGCTCACGGGCTGCCCAGGTCGCGGCACCGGTCCACGAAGCGGCGGGCCAGCGCGGGGTCCGCGCCCAGGTGCAGGTGCAGGTAACTGGCGAGCACGTTCCCGCGCGCGTAACCCTCGTGGACGGGCGTGCCGTCCGGGGCCTGCCAGCGGTAGGCCGGGTGGGTGGGTTCGTGCGTCAGGACCGAGTGGTGGAACTCGTGACCGCGCAGCGCCGCGCCCGCCGGGGCCAGCGGCGTGCCGGTCAGGGCGTGGGCGTCGCGGTAGCCCAGGGTCAGGCGGGGGGCCATGCGGGTGCGGTCCGGCGTGACGCCGCACATCTCGAAGGTGCGCTCCGGCGTTTCCAGCGACTGGCCCAGGTACATCAGGCCGCCGCACTCGCCGATCACGGGCCGCCCGGACGCCGCAAAATCCCGGACGGCGGCGCGCATGGCGGCGTTCGCTTCCAGTTCGGCGGCGTGCGCCTCGGGGTACCCACCGGGCAGCAGCAGCCCGCCCAGGCCCGGCGGCAGTCCGGCGTCCCGCAGGGGACTGAACGGCACGAGGTCCGCGCCCTGCGCCCGCAGTTCGTCCAGCGCGTCCGGGTACGAGAAGTGAAAGGCCTCGTCGTGCGCCACGCCGATCCGCACCCGCTCGCCCGCCGGGACGGGCGTGGGGGGCGGGAGGGGCAGTGCGGGGGCCTGCGCGGCGGCCAGCAGCGCGTCCAGGCGCAGGAAGCGCGCGGCGTGCAGGGCGTCCGCCGCGTCCCAGGAGGCCTGCTCGGCGCTCAGCAGGCCCAGGTGCCGCGCCGGGAGGTGAAGCCGCTCGTCGCGCAGGACGAAGCCCAGGACCGGCAGGCCCACCTGCGCCAGCGCCGCCTCACACAGCTCCGCGTGACGTTCGCCGCCCACGCGGTTCAGGATCACGCCCGCCACCCGCACAGGCGGGACCGTCAGCGGCGCGAAATCCCGCAGCCCGGCGGCCACGGCGGCGGCGGTGCGGGCCATGCCGCCCGCGTCGATCACCAGCACCACCGGGGCGCCCAGCAGGCCCGCCAGATCGGCAGTGGAATGCTCGTCACTCAGGGGGTCGCGGCCGTCGTACAGGCCCATCACGCCCTCCAGGACGCTCACGTCGGCGGGCGCGGCGGCGCGGGCGAACAGGGCACTCATACGGACTCCGATTAATTAGCCAACAAGGGCCACCAGTGGAAGAGCGTGTGCCGAGTGACC